>JBGULZ010000131.1:0-2065 GCA_045116595.1 Ruminococcus sp.
CGCCGGGGCGGGCACGGTCTGCGCCGTAACGGGAATAAGCTTTACACTCCCGGGCGACGGGCTGGGGTTTGAAAAATCCTCGCCCCTCCCCTTCCTCGAACCCGTGCTGACCTACCGCGTAGAATTGCCGGACGGCGTTGACGAGCACACCGCAATGCAAAAACTCAAGATCCTCGAGGGCGAGGATCCGACGCTCAACGGCGTGCTCAGCGAGCGCGGAGAGATACTCGTTCAGCTGATGGGCGACATACAGCTCGAGGTGTTGCAGACCATCATAAAAGACCGCTTCGGCTTTGAAGTAAATTTCGGTAAAGGAAATATAATTTATAAAGAAACGATAGAAAACACGGTCGAGGGCGTGGGTCACTTTGAGCCCCTGCGCCACTACGCCGAGGTTCACCTCATACTAAAACCGCTAAAACGCGACAGCGGACTGGTGTTCAAAACCGACTGCCGCGAGGACAGCCTCGACAAAAACTGGCAGCGGCTCATCCTCACCCACCTCTACGAAAAAACGCACATAGGCGTGCTGACCGGCTCGCCGGTAACGGATATCGAGATCTCGCTCGTGTCGGGCAAGGCGCACACAAAGCACACCGAGGGCGGAGATTTCCGTCAGGCTACCTACCGCGCGGTGCGGCAGGGACTGAGGAGCGCGCAGAGCGTTCTGCTCGAGCCTGTGTATGACTTTTCGATCGAAGTACCGGCCGACTGCGTAGGCAGGGCTATGACGGACATCCAGCGGATGAGCGGCACGATAGAACCACCCGAACAGGACGGCGATTCGGTCATCCTAACGGGTACGGCTCCCGTGTCCGAAATGCGCGGCTACGCCCGAGAGCTCAGCGGCTACACCAAGGGCAGGGGAAGGCTTTTCTGCTCCCTGAAGGGCTATGAGCCGTGCCATAATTCCGAGGAAATAATCGAAGGATTCAGCTACGACCCCGATTCGGACACCGACAATCCCTGCGACTCCGTCTTTTGCTCGCACGGCGCGGGACATACCGTAAAATGGGACAAGGTGCGCGGGTATATGCACCTCCCCTCCGCGCTCGAAAGCAGCAAAAAGGTCGAGGAGATCTCCTACAGCGCCGAGGCTTCTCACCCGCTCGACCGCTACAAAAACCAAAAGGACATCTTCGCGCTCGACAAGGAGCTTGTCAGGATCTTTGAGCAGACCTACGGCTCGTCAAAGCCGCGCAAAAGCGACGAGGTCAAGCGGCATTTCAAAAGCGAGAACATTCCGCAAAAGTCCAAAAAATACAAAAAGCCGCCCAAGTTTGACGGCACCGAGTATGTGCTTGTGGACGGCTACAACGTGATATTCTCTTGGGAAAACCTCAAAAAGCTCGGCGAGGGCAGCATTGACGCCGCGCGTTCCGCGCTGATAAACATCCTCTGCAACTTTCAAGGCTACACAAAATGCGAGCTGATACTTGTTTTTGACGCGTACAAGGTCAAGGGCGACCGCGAGATCGAGAAGATCAACGGAATCACCATAGTCTACACCAAGGAAGCCGAGACCGCCGATATGTACATCGAAAAGGCGTCCTACAAGCTCTCCAAGAACAACAAGGTGCGCGTTGTCACCTCCGACGGAATGGAGCAGCTCATAATCCTCGGCAACGGCGCGCTGCGCGTCCCCTCGCAATCATTTTATGACGAGGTAAAGCAGGCGGAGGATGAGATCAGAGAAATCATCGGGCTTGAGAGTAAATAGTATAGAATTGAATATTTGGTCGCTTTGCTCCTATTTTTATAATCGGAAGCACGGCGACTTTTTTCTTGACAAAACATAAAACATAAAATATAATATAATAAATAATACTATTATTTAATTATTAATATTTGGTGATAAAAATGAGAGAACTTAGTTTTAAAGGATATTTATCCCGTCAGCTAAAAGAGCTGTCGGGCTGCAACAGTGTTTCGTTATATAAATTCTCACGGCTTGCAAAATCAAACGCAAGGCTTAAAGACGCGCTGACCTTGTATATCTCATTATTCACAAGCGAAAAACTTAAAAATCAACTATGCAAAAAATATCCATATCTTGACAGCGCGT
>JBGULZ010000132.1:0-3812 GCA_045116595.1 Ruminococcus sp.
GACGCCACACAGCAGTCCTGATCAATAATTTCAAAACCGTTTTTGCAGAGCCACTCGATCAGCAGCTCGCTTTTTGTCATCGGCTGGAGTATAAAATGCTTTTCGCTGTCGCGGGAATACTCCCAGCTGCCGATGATTTTAGCGATAAGCTCGCCGCCCATACCCGCGATAACGATGTCGTCAGCTTCATTGGGAGCGATCATTTCAAGCCCGTCGCTGAGTCGGGTCTGTATCACTCCGTCAAGCCCTGCTTCTGTGATCGTTTTCTGTCCGCTTTTTAGCGGCTCGGGGTTGATATCGGCGGCGATTGCGGATTTGATCACGCCTTTTTGGCACAGATACACGGGCAGATACGCGTGGTCGGTGCCGATATCGGCGAGCCTGCAGCCGTTGCGTACAAATGACGCGCACAGGCTCAGCCTGCTGTCAAGGCTTATCATTTAAGCGCGGTGTTGAGCGCGTTTACGAGAGCGTCGGCGTCTGCGCCGTGAACCATACAGGCTTCCTCGATAGTCTCGCCTCTTGAAGCGGGACAGCCGAGGCAGTGCATTCCGATGCTCAAAAAGATGTTTGCGGTCTCGGGGTGCTGATCGAGCACGTCGCCGATGATTGTGTTCTTTGTGATTTCCATAATAATACCTCCTGATTATTCCAATAAATCAATATTTAGTGGTTCACAGCTCATTATACCATTATATTTAGTATTTGTAAACCTTTTTTAATATCTGAAATACTATCTTTATCAGCGTGTAAGAATTACTGCGTTTTGTGTTGACAATCTTATCATAATCGTATATAATAAATATAGAGAAACGGCATTGGCTGTTTCACCAGCATATGTTAAACAAATATCAATTCATTTAACCGCTTGTGTACCAGCACAGGCGGTTATTTCTTTATGATCAAGACAATTACTGTCACTAAAAAAGCGAAGCAGATTATGTACTCCATCATCTCACCTCCTTTCACAGAGGTGTCAAAACAGCCGCCGCCGTTTCTCTACTAAATCATAATATCATATTTAAATGTATCTTGCAACCATTTTCCAAGGCAAGCTAACAGCGAGGTTACCCCGCCGCGACTATTTCCAGTACTTTTTGTCAAGGCTTCTGTATTGGATCGCTTCCAGAACGTGTTCGGAATTAATGATCTCCGAGCCGTCAAGGTCGGCGATCGTCCGTGCTACTTTGAGCACGCGGTTGTAGGCGCGCGCCGTAAAGCCGAGTGCTTCAAACGATTCTTTAAGCGTTCGCTCGGCGTCCCTGTCTATGACGCAGTATTTTTCAAACTGCTCCTCGGTGATCTTCGCGTTGCCGGGGGTGGATGTGCCCTTGAACCGCTCGCGCTGAACAGCCCTCGCCTTATCAACGCGCTCCTTTATCTCCTGAGAGCTTTCCGCGCCGCTGTTATCGCGCAGCTCGCTGAACTCAACGGGAGGCACTTCTATTTGTATGTCAAAGCGGTCGAGCAACGGCCCCGATACGCGGTTGAGGTAGCGCTTGATCCTGTTTTCGGAGCAGGTGCACCTGCCTGTTCCGTCGCCGTAATATCCGCACGGACAGGGGTTCATCGCTGCTATCACCATTATGGAGCAGGGGAAGGTCTTGGTCTGTCCAGAGCGCGAGATCGTTATCTGTCCATCCTCGATCGGCTGCCTGAGCACCTCGAGAGCGTTGCGCGAGAATTCGGGCAGCTCGTCCAAAAACAGCACGCCGTGATGCGCGAGAGATACCTCGCCGGGCTTGATCGTGCCCGAGCCGCCTCCGCCGAGTCCGACCGGAGTAACGCTGTGGTGAGGAGAAGAAAACGGGCGCGTCTTTATAAGCCCGTCGGTTTTCAGCCTGCCGGCGATCGAGTGTACCTTTGTCACCTCGATCATCTCGCTGAACGTCATATCAGGCAGGATAGACGGCACGCGCTTTGCGAGCATACTTTTTCCCGAGCCGGGAGGACCTATGAGCAGCACGTTGTGCCCGCCCGCGGCGGCGATCTCAAGCGCGCGCTTTGCTTCAAGCTGACCCTTGACCTGGCAAAAATCGGGAGCGGGCGCGGAATCTGAGCTTACGCTGTCAGCCTTTGAAACCTGTATTTCAGCGGGGATCTCTTCGTTGAGCATCTGCCTGAGCTCGATCAGATTTTTTGCGCAGCAGACCTCGATCCCGTCTACCACAGCGGCTTCACCCGCGTTTTGCAGCGGCACAAATATCCGCTTTACGCCGAGCTCCCTTGCCTTTATCACCATAGGCAAAACGCCGTTTACCCTGCGGATCTCTCCTCCGAGCGACAGCTCGCCGATAAACGCGAGGTCGGAGATACGCTTTGTTAGATTCCCGCTCAGCTGCATAAGCGTCACCGCGATAGGCAGGTCATAGTGCGAGCCCTCTTTTTTTATGTCGGCGGGGGCGAGGTTGACCGTGATGTGGTTTGAGGGAAGATAAATACCGCTGTTTTTCAGCGCGCTTTTGACCCTGTTCTGGCTTTCCTTTACCGCCGTGTCGGGCAGTCCGACAATATCTATCTTAGGCAGACCGAGAGTAGAGGTCGCCTCGACCTCGATTTTTATTCCGTCGATCCCGTCGATCCCAAAGCTTAAACAACCAAAAACCATAACGCCCTCCGTATATATAATTCGTATATATAAATCAATAAAGTGGTTTGTTTATATACTAACACGAATTGCAAAATTTTACAATATATAAATTACAACAAATGCCAAAAAGTATGGCTATATTGCATAAAAAAATAAATATTTATGTTGCAAGTATACAAAAAGGGTGAATCAGCATTGACTTTTTGAAATGAATATTGTATTATATTGTTGTAGAGTATAGTGTTATGAGGTGAAAAAGTGAATTCAGCAAAAGACTCTTTCGGCACTTTTTCAGACGATACTCTCGCACAGCTGTCAAAAGACGGTGACGAAGGCGCGTTTAACGAGCTGGTAATGCGGTATCTCGGCAAAATCACTTCTATCGCGCGCAAGTATTCGGCACAGGGCTACGAGCAAAACGATTTTGTACAGGAAGGCCTGATGGGGCTGCTGTACGCGGTCAAAACTTATGACCCGGACGGGGGAATGAGTTTTAAAAGTTACGTTTCGCTGGTGGCAGAGCGCAGGTTTATCTCCATTATACGCAGACAAAATACGCAAAAAAGCGTTCCTCTGTCGGCAATAGTTGAGCTTGACACGCTTGACAGCGAAGTTGTTGATCTGTCCCGTTCGCCCGAGGAACAGATCATGCTCAAGGAGCAAATCGATCTTGCTATGCAACAGCTTAGGGGGATTCTGAGTACGCGCGAGCTTGAGGTGTTTTTGTTATACACCGAGGGCTTGAGCTATAATGCTATTGCAGAAAAGCTTGGCGTTTCCGAGAAATCGGTCGATAACGCCCTGCAAAGAGCAAAAAAGAAGATCCAAAAGCTCCGTTAGCAGCATAATGGGCAGGAGGAGCGGAACATTCCGCAAAAAGGGCATAATTTAACCGAAAAGAGGTAATGCGTAATGTTTGAGGACAAGACACTGGTTTGCAAAGAATGCGGAAATGAATTTGTTTTTACCGCCGGTGAGCAGGAGTTCTATGCGGAAAAGGGCTTTGAGAACGAGCCCCAGCGCTGCAAGGAGTGCAGACAGGCACGCAAGAACGCCGCTAAAGCAGGACGCGAGTTTTTTGATACCACCTGTGCAGAGTGCGGTGGTCCTGCGAGAATTCCGTTTAAGCCGATGGAAGGCAAAAGCTATTACTGCAGCGAATGTTTTGCAAAAAGAAAGACAGATGCTGAGTAATTAATTTTATTTTTTATTAATTTTTTAA
>JBGULZ010000133.1:0-3458 GCA_045116595.1 Ruminococcus sp.
TGTAGCTCCTGACTTCATCCTTGCTTACTTTTTTCTCGGGATCAATAGCGTCGTTATAAGCCTGCTGAACTACCTGATCTATATTGTAGGTATAAGTAAAGTTGTCCTGAGTCAGCTTTTTCTGCTTGCCTGCAAGGTCGATCGAGATCTCGATCGGCTTGTTGAGCTTTTTGGTATCTTGCTTTAGCGCCTGCTTTGCCTGGTCAAGCGTCATACCGGTAACGTCGATACCCGAGATCACCGTTTGTTCGGTAAAGGTAAAGGGCTTTGTCTCCTCTACCTCACTGGTTTCGTTGATGTTATTGAACAAACAAAAACCCGCGACACCGAGCGCCGCCGCAACCACGACTGATATGCTTACTATGATAATTACTAATTTTGTTTTTTTCTTTCCCGGGTCTTTTGAATAACGGCTGCCGCCAGATCCTGCGGGGGCTCCCGAGGAAATGTCAACAAATCCGTTATTACCCTGTGTGAACTTTCCCTTATTCGTCTTCATTAATTCACCCCAAAACCGTGAAAACTGAAAATATATCAAGGCACCGGTTCATTCCAAATACCTGAATCATACGGTATAGCCTTATGATTTATCTTTTTACCTTATAATCTATTATTCTATATTCTACTATAAAAAATTCCAAAAATAAAGTGGTAAAACACAAATATAATCAGGGTTTTTTAAAATTTTTTTGTACAAAATATTTCTGTATAATGCCAAATTCGAAATAACCGTTTAAAAAATGCTTTTCTGCAATAAAATAAATTAAATAAACAGAAAAAAATTATTGAAATTAATCGCGATCCAAAGTATAATATAATAAGAATGATTATAAGTACGCGCATTAATGCAAAACTAAGCGGAAAGGCATAAGGAATATGAATATTTTGATTTTCACAGCCTCGACCGGCGGAGGACACAAACGCGCTGCCGCCGCGATAAAGGCAAAAATCAACGACGTCAGCCCTCAAACCAACGTCACGGTCATCGACGGAATGAAAGCAATCGGAAAAGTCTACAACAAGGCGGTAACAAAGGGCTACCATATCATGGCGACAAAAACTCCCGAGTTTTACGGCAAGATGTACAGGCTCACTGACGAAAAAAAACCGGTCGCAAAGGCTATCATGAAGTCAAACGAAATGTACGCAAATAAGCTGCTTGAGTCTATCGAGGAATACGATCCCGATATCATCATCATCTGCCATCCCTTTATAACCAATATGGTCTCGTATCTTAAGGAAAAGGGCAAGCTTGATGTAAAAGCGATCAGCCTTATCACCGACTACGACTCTCACCGCACATATATCTCGCCGTATATCGAAGCCTTTGTGCTCGCGGAGCCGCAGATGGCTAAAAAGCTTTTGGAAGAATATAAAGTGCCAAAAAGCAAGATCTATCCGCTTGGTATCCCCACCTTTGACAGCTTTGCTAAAAACGAGACGCGCGAAGAGCTTTGCAAGCGCGAAAGGCTCGACCCCGAGATACCGACGGTTTTGCTTATGGCGGGTTCGTTCGGCGTGACGGGTGTGCTCGACTTTTACGAGCAGCTCGCTCAAACCGGCGAAAACATCCAGATGATCGTTATCACCGGCCGCAACATCAAGCTTTTTGACCACTTTGATAAAAAAATTCAGGAGCTTGATTCCTCGCGCAACACAAAGCTCCTCTATTTTGTTGACAACGTTGAGGACTATATGCACATAGCCGACCTCATCGTTACAAAGCCCGGCGGACTTACCGTTACCGAGAGCATCGCGTGCCATCTGCCGATGGCGATCTACAGCGCGTACCCGGGTCAGGAGGAGGATAACGTTGACTTCCTGCTCAACCAAAACGCCGCTGTGCTGATCGACAAAAAGAACGGCGCGAAGCAGATAATCGAGCTTTTGAATTCTCCCGAAAAGCTCAACGAGATGAGAGAAAACTGCAAAAAGCTCGCTCTGCCGAACGCCGCGGAAGATATTTTCAACCTCGCAAAAGAGCTTTGCGGCAAGGAATAACATTATGAAAATAAAAAGACTGCTCTCATTGCTTTTATGCGCCGCCGTACTTGCGGCAACGCTTTGCGCCTGCACGGATCCCGGTAAATTTTCGGACAGCGAGCTGTTATCCTCAGGTTACAAACGCGACGCGGACGTATCTAAAACCTTCAACTATTCCGACGGCGCGGCTGAACCGCCGACAGCGTATAACTCATACGCGAACCTCATCACCGGCTACGAGCTTAAGCTGTTCAGGAATATGGCTGCTCAGGGCGGCACGTTCGCGTTTTCTCCCGCCGTTAACGCGCTTGAGCTTTCATTTCTCGCGAACGGCGCTAAGAACGATACCTTGTC
Organism: Ruminococcus sp.; assembly: GCA_045116595.1. Taxonomy (GTDB): domain Bacteria; phylum Bacillota; class Clostridia; order Oscillospirales; family Acutalibacteraceae; genus Ruminococcoides. Next base: position 2,338 of record JBGULZ010000133.1, read on the forward strand.
CGAGATCTTGCTCGCGCTAGGTTCGGAATTGACAGTCGGCGACATCAACACCTGCTCGTCCTACTTTAAGAGCAGGATGGAGAGCGTCAGCAAATCGGATAAAAGCAATGATAAAGACAATAAAGAAGATAACAAAGAACCTGCCGGAGAGATCAAGCTGAACCAATACTTGTTCGTAAACAATAAGACAGATGTAAAATCCTCTTTTTTACAGAGCGACGCGGACTTTTACGGCGGGGATATCGCGCGGTTTGACTTTTCCGACAAAGGCTGTGAAAAAAAGGTCAATGCTCTGCTCGAGGATCCGGTTTACGGCGCGCTCGATCTGAACAAGGACGGTTCACTTTGCGCGGTCACCTCCCTGGGGTTGTCCGATAACTGGCTCACTCCCTACGGAGATTCCGATATGGTCGACTCGACCTTTAACGGCAAAAAAGTCAAAATGCTCGCTTCGGAGGAAAGCTATATCCACTCCGATACGGCGAAGGGGATCATAAAATACACCGCAAAAAATCCGCTGAAGCTTGTCCTGATCATACCGAATGAAAACGTCAAGCTCGAGGAATACATAAAGACCTTTGACAGCGTTGAATACTCAAAGCTGCTTGAAAGCTTTGCGGTAACTTCAAGGGTCAACGCCCATATCCCGCCGGTCGAGATCTCAAAGGCGGACGATCCAAGGGCTATGTCCGCGGTTATGACAAAGTCGGGCTTGTACACGCTGTTTTCCGATAAATCGGATTTCAGCAACCTCGCGCACTCAGGCAATGTCAGGCTCAATGAGCTTTTTGAGCTGCAGCGCGGAATCACGATAAACCGCTACGGCGTGTTTACCTCTGACAGCGATATCCCGCAGGAGAACATTATCGCCGGAGAGAAGTCCGGTTCAACATCTCCTTCCGCTTCAAAGGCGGAGACGCTTGAGTTCTCGCGCCCGTTCATCTTTATGCTTATCGACAACGAGAGCAGCATCCCCGTGTATATGGGAGTTTACTCAAATCAATAACCCGCAAACCTTTCAGGGACGAGCAAAAAACGCTCGTCCCTTTTTTTTAACTCTCCGTTATGCGCATAGCAAGTGCTGTGATATCATCGTCTCTGCTCTCTGCCCTGCGCTTTAT
>JBGULZ010000134.1:0-3420 GCA_045116595.1 Ruminococcus sp.
TTACTTTCCTTCCGCGACAGATTTCCTGACCTCAGCCTTAAGCCTCTCAAAAGGCGTATCCTTTTTGTTGATGATCTCCCCGGGTCCGAGGGTCTTGGGCTTAAGGTTAGACGCGCCCGACTGGCTGTGCATTTGGATAACGATGCCCTCGAGCTGAATAAGAGCAAAAAGCTGACTGAGCGTCGTGCACTCGTCGATCGCCTTTAGCAGCTGAGCTTTAGTTTTTTTGCGGTAACCGCTTACCGGTGCGCCGTTCACCCAATCACCTGCCTTTTTCTCTTTAGAAATTTAAAACCTATTTATACTATTATACTTAAAAACAAAAAATATTTCAATACCATTTTTAACTTTATTTGTTTACAGAGCCAATATTTTGTGTTATTATGAAAAAAACGCAGAGAAACGGGCATATTTTGTGTTGCTATATTTCTAATTTAGAATTATAACCCCGTGAAATATGTTTTTTAAACAAAGGAAGTGTAAAAATGAGAAGAATATTCTGCGCGATTCTCGTCAGCGCGGCAATAATTGTAACAGTTATGACGGGCTGCGGCTCGAATAACGATAAAAAAGACGCGGTAAGCGCTACTCAGTGGACCGTTACGCAGTCGGGCGTCTCGCAAGCCGCTCCGTCCGCGGACGAAAAGCAGTCCTCCGGAACCGAAACAAACGCCGCGGGCAGTAAAATCAAGGTCAACGACAGTCAGCTCGGCGAGATCGAGATCACGGTCGCCGGCGGAGTTGAGCTAAATAAATACAATAACGAAGGCTTTTCTACGGAAAACGGTCTTAAAACCTACACAGAAAACGGCAATAAGGTATCTTTAGCGGGTATCGACGTCTCCGAAAACTGCGGCGATATCGACTGGGCAAGGGTGAAGGCTGCCGGAATAGACTTTGTGATGGTTCGCCTGGGCGGACGCGGCTACGGCGACGAGGGCTCGCTTTACTCCGACGAAAAGGCTAAGGAATACATTCAGGGCGCTCAAAGTCAGGGCATCAAGACCGGCGGATACTTTTTCTCGCAGGCAATAAGCGACGCAGAAGCCGTTGAAGAGGCAAACTACGCCGTTCAGGCTTTGGGCGGTCTGAAGCTCGACTTCCCCCTCGCCTACGACTGGGAAGAGATCGAGGAGGACACCGCTCGCACGGATAACGTGACGAACGAACAGCTGACAAGCTGCGCCAAGGCGTTCTGTGAGGAAGTCAAAAAGCAGGGCTTTACCCCGATGATCTACTCCGAGAGCAAGCCGCTCTACTATAAATACGACCTTGCGGCGCTAAAGGATTACGGGCTGTGGCTCAGCGAGTACAACGACCTGCCGACCTTCTATTACAATTTTTCAATGTGGCAGTACAGCAACAAGGGACAGGTAGACGGGATAAATACGGATGTGGATTTGAATATCTTTATTAATAGAGTTTAGAGTTAACAAAGTAGGGGCGAGCATTGCTCGCCCGCAAAAGCACTACAACATTTGCATTAACCCGCGGGCGGGCATTGCCCGCCCCTACAAACAACACTACTTTTTGTAAATCGCTCAACCGTTATATTACTTTCTGTATAATTAGTTATAAGAATATTTGGATATCTTCAACAATATTTCGTGGGATATTTCGGCGTTATGCTGAACATCCCACGATTTTTAATTCTTCTATTGAAAAAGATTTCTTTTTTGTTATAATTAGGGTGTAAGGTTTGTTACATTTCTGTAACAGTTAATAAGATAGGAGAATTAAAATTGGAGACAAGATTTATCGGCCTGGAAGGTTATGACAGAATTGAAAATGTCAAAGGCAAAAAATCAAATCAAAAAAGAAACAAGAAAAAGATAAGTACATTTAAAAAGACAGTCCGCTTTACAAAGAGACTTTCGGCGGAGATCTCGCGCGACATAGAGTCACGCAAAAACAAAAAGCGTCACGCGCACAGCGCGCCCTCGCAGAGTATTATTAAAAAGAAAGCGATCCTTACCGCTATGGCTTGCATCACCGCGGCTATCCTCTGCGGCGTTACCGTAAGCGCGCTCGGCACAGATCCCGCTGAGGCAGACGCTTCTCAGATACAGCACGACGCCAAAGCTCAGGTAGTTTCACAGGCGCCCACTATTGAGGTCTCTGAGCACAACTTTAATCAGGTTGACTCAGCGAGCATCGAAAATCCCGAGATCTTTGTTGACGTATGCTACTATGCCCTCACGGTAGACGGTCAGGTAGTCGGCGTTACCGAGGACGGCGAAACGCTTCAGGGACTCCTCGACAACTATCTTGTAGAGGCACGCGCGGCGTATGACGACACAACAACTACCGAATTCGCAAATGATGTTCAGGTAAATGGCGTAAGCGCTTCCGCTTCTCAGCTCGAGAGCGCGGCGGATGTTTTTGCAAAGGCAAAGGATAAGCTTTCGGTATCTCTCTTCACCGACTGGTCATACGAAGTTGATATGGAATACGATACAAACGTGACCTACGACGACACCAAGGACAACAGCTATGAAGAGGTCACCAAGAAGGGTGAGACCGGTAAGACAACAGTAAATATGCGCCTCAACTATGTTGACGGAAACCTTGTTGACTCTGTTGTTACAGACACAAAGATCACAAAGGAACCCGTAGCCGAGGAAGTTACCAAGGGCTCAAAGCAGGGCGAGGTCGAATACAACTCAGAGGGCAGCTCAGGCGGCACAACAGGAAGCTTTATTTGGCCTGTCCCCCACACCCACAACATCACAAGCTATATGGAATGGCGTTGGGGCAGAATGCACAACGGCATTGATATCGCGGGCGGCGACGATTACGGCCAGCCCATCATAGCCTCTGACGGCGGCGTAGTTACCTTTGCTGGCAACGACGGCGGCGGATACGGAAACTATGTAATGATCGACCACGGCAACGGCTATATGACAGTTTACGGCCACGCAAGCGAGGTATGCTGCTCAACAGGTCAGTATGTAAACCAGGGCGACACCATTGCGCTTATAGGCTCGACCGGTAACTCAACAGGACCCCACCTCCACTTTGAGATCAGACTCAACGGAGAATATCAGGATCCGCTGAATTATGTATCATAATTAAATAACAGCAAAAAAAAGGCTCCCCTGACGCACAACAGTGCTTTAGGGGAGCTGTCGCGTTTGCGACTGAGGGGTCTACCTAATTGTCCATACTACGTTTTCCGTTACATATCATACCTTGCGCTATCGGAAAGTAAGACCCCTCCGACCAATTCGCAAGCGAATTGCCCACCTCCCCTAAAACGCTTCGCGTGTCAGGGGAGGCTTTAATGATTAAACTCTAAACTCTTAACTCTAAACTCTATTTAAACATATACTGCGCTGTGTCGACTATATTTTCAAACGTCTTGTACGCTCGGTTGGCTTTTTTGCGGATCTTGGGGTTATCGTCGGCAACCTTTTTGCC
>JBGULZ010000135.1:0-4584 GCA_045116595.1 Ruminococcus sp.
GAGGTCCCGTTTGAGCTTGTGTTCCTCGTAATGGACCCCGGCTACAGCGCCCAGAACAGGGAGAAGATTTTATCGAACGCGGAGCTACTCGATATCCCCGTGACGGTTTTTGAGACCGACATTTTCAGCGTGACGGTCAAAGCCGACAGATACCCCTGCTACCTCTGCGCCAAAATGCGCAGGGGGCACCTCTACAGCAAGGCGAAGTCGCTCGGCTGCAACAAGATAGCGCTCGGGCACCATTTTTCGGACGTGATAGAAACCACTGTTATGGCTATGTTCTACGGCGCCCAGCTGCAGGCGATGATCCCCAAGCTGCACAGCACGAACTTTGAGGGGATGGAGCTGATCCGACCGCTCTACTGCGTTCACGAGGATGATATAATTCTCTGGAAGAATTATAATGAATTGGGATTTTTACAGTGCGCCTGCAAAATGACCGAAAACCTCGGCGAGGACAAGCTCTCCAGCGGCAAGCGGCAGGAGGTCAAGGAGCTTATAAAATCGCTCAAAAAGGAAAACCCTAACATAGAGAAAAATATTTTCAACAGCATACACCACCTGCATTTGGACACCTTCCCCGCCTACAAAACAAAGGGCGAAATGCGCACGTTTTTGGAAAACTACGACGAAACGGAGACAGAAAATGGATAACCGCTTTCAGAGAACTGAGCTTTTGCTCGGCGCTGACGCTATGGAAAAATTAAAAAACTCCCGTATCGCGGTGTTCGGCGTGGGCGGAGTCGGCGGCTACGCGGTAGAAGCGCTCGCGCGCAGCGGCGTGGGTCAGCTCGATTTGATCGACAGCGACAGGGTCCACATCACGAATATAAACCGCCAAATAATCGCGACGTCCGACACGGTCGGAGAGTACAAGGTCGACGCCGCAAAGGCGAGGATATTGAGCATAAATCCCGACTGCGTTGTAAACACCCATAAGGTTTTTTACCTGCCCGAGACCGCCGCGGACTTTGACTTTACACAGTACGATTACATCATCGACGCGGTCGATACCGTCAAGGCAAAGCTCGCGCTTATAGAAAACGCGCAAAGGGCGAACACTCCCATAATCAGCGCGATGGGCGCGGGCAACAAGCTCGACCCGTCAATGTTCGAGGTCAGCGATATTTACAAAACCTCGGTCTGTCCGCTGGCGCGCGTAATGCGTACCGAGTGCAAAAAGCGCGGTATAAAAAAGCTCAAGGTCGTCTACTCAAAGGAGCAGCCAAGGCGCCCCGTCAGCAAGGTAGACCCCGACAACCCCAACCGCCGTGACACCCCGGCGTCAATATCCTTCGTCCCGCCGGTAGTGGGCTTGATTATCGCGGGGGAAGTCGTTAAGGATAGAGTTAAGAGTTTAGAGTTATGAGTTAAGAGTTTATTTAAAGCCTCCCCCGTCACTTGTTACGGGGGAGGTGCCGCCCTAAGGCGGCGGAGGGGGCGTCGCTTCCTCTTTAACAACGTTAATAATAAGGAAAATATATGCAAAAAAAGTACAATAGAGAATTAGTTTATAATGCCAGAAAACTTCGCAAAGAAGCCACAAAGGAAGAAAGACACCTGTGGTATGATTTTCTGCGCGGTTATCCCAAAAGATTTGTTAGGCAAAAGATAATCGGAAAATATATTCTTGATTTTTATTGTTTCGAAAAAAAGCTCGCAATAGAGATTGACGGTTCTCAGCACTACGATGAAAAGGGCAGAATCAGTGATATAGACAGAACAAAAAACATAAATGAATACGGTATTTCTGTTTTGAGATTTACAAACGGAGAAATCAATCATCAGTTTGAAGCCGTTTGCATTTATATTGATGAATTTATAAAGTCAATGGATAATTCGATCGTCAACGATTCGATTATTTATAGGTTTTAGTTTTCGCTGATCACTCGTATAGGAGGAAACGCAGCCCCCTCCGTCAGCAGAGCTGACACCTCCCCCAAAGCTAAAGCGTTGGGGGAGGCTTTAAAATGTAAAAAACACTTTTAATTATTCTCAAAATGTGCTATACTAAACCATATATGTAATGGAGATGATATGATGAGCAATATCAACAGGCAAACGCTTGCGGATAATGTATATTTCAACAGCGTGCGTGACAGCCGCTTTAAGACTATGAAGATATCGGCGAATTTGATCGTTCCGCTTTCTTCGGACACCGCCTCCGCCAACGCGGTTTTGGCAGGCGTGCTCTCGCGCTCGTGCGAGGAATATCCCGACTTTACCGCGTTGAGCAAAAAGCTCAGCTCGCTTTACGGCGCTGACCTGACCGTGAACGTCACCAAATGCGGTGACAGACAGGTCGTAACGATCTCAGCCGCCGGTCTTGACGACCGCTACGCTTTGGATAACGAGAGCGTTGCCGAGGAATTGTCACGGCTCTTGTGCTCGGTGATTTTCCGCCCGAACGTCAAGGACAGCGCGTTTATCGGCAGCGAGGTTGAGCAGGAGCGCCGTCAGCTTTTGGAGGTCATCGACTCCGAGTTTAACGACAAGCGCATCTACGCAAATTCTCAGCTTATCAAAAATATGTGCAAGGATGAAGTTTTCGGCATCAAGCGCTACGGCACCGCGGAGCAGATAAAAGCCGTCACACCCGGATCTCTCTATAAAACCTGGCAGAACTTGCTCAAAACCGCGACGATAGAGATTATGTACGTCGGCGACAGCGATCCCGAAAAGGCGGCGGCGGTTTTCAAAAGCACCTTTGATAAAATCGACCGCTCACCCGAAAAAACCGACAACACCGTTGTGCGCTCGGCGGATCAAGTCAACAGAGTGTGTGAGGAGATGGAGGTCTCGCAGTCAAAGCTCGTTATGGGCTTTAGGACGGGCATTTGCTCGGGCGATACCGACTGCACGGCGGCGAGCCTGATGTGCGCGGTGCTCGGCGGCACGGCGAGCTCAAAGCTCTTTTGCAACGTGCGCGAAAAGCAGAGCCTCTGCTACTACTGTTCCTCGCGCTTTGACCGCCACAAGGGCATTATGATTGTCGACAGCGGCGTCGAGGGCGATAATGTAGAAAAGGCGGAGCAGGGCATACTAAAAGAGATAGAGGATATGAAGAACGGCGTGATCTCCGATTTTGAGATCGAATCAGCAAAAATGGCTGTAATAAACGCCTTCTATTCCTCAAACGACACCGTAGGCGGTATCGAAAACTGGTACTCATCCCAGCTGTTTGACGGCAAGTTCAAGTCTATCGCCGAACGCTCGGCAGAGATAAACGCCGTCACAAAGGAAGATATCATCAAGGCTGCGAACAAGCTCAGCTTAGACACGATATATGTACTCAAAAACAAGTGAGGGGGAGAGTATGAATATTACAGAAATCAAATCCGAACGCGCGCACGACAGCTATTTTAAGCTAAAGCACAGCTCGGGGCTCACGATTTATGTCTACCCCAAGGAGGGCTACCGCTCGACCTACGCGATAATCGGCACTAACTACGGCAGCGTAAACACCTGCTTTTCGGTCGACGGCAAAGAGAAGATAACCGTCCCCGACGGAATTGCCCACTACCTCGAGCACAAGCTGTTCGAGAGCGAGGAGGGCGACGCGTTCGCGCGTTACGCAAAAACAGGCGCGTCGGCAAACGCCTATACGAGCTTTGAAAAAACCTGCTATCTGTTCTCCTGCACCGATAAATTTGAGGAGAGCTTTGAGATACTTCTTGACTTTGTTCAGGATCCGTATTTTACACCCGAGACCGTGGCAAAGGAGCAGGGCATCATCGGTCAGGAGATCAAGATGTACGACGATTCTCCCGACTGGCGCGTGATGTTCAATATGCTCGAGAATATGTACCACAACCACCCGGTCAAGATCGACATAGCCGGTACGGTCGAGTCTATCGCTCAGATCACCGCCGAAAAGCTATACGACTGCTACAACGCTTTTTATAATCTTAACAATATGGCGCTATGCGTGGCGGGCAACGTCACGGTAGATCAGGTGCTCGCGGTCTGCGACAGGATGCTAAAGCCCTGTGAGGCGCACAAGATAACAAATTACTTCGAGGACGAGCCCCGCGGGATAGTCAACCCCTACGTCGAGCAGAGCTTCCCCGTGATGGTTCCGATATTCAACCTCGGCTTCAAGGAAAATCCCGATACCTTGGACGAGAAAAAGCTCGCCTATACCGACATCCTCCTCTCGATGCTCGCCTCACCCACGAGCGCGCTTTACCGCAGGCTGATGGACGAAAACCTGATAAACAACTCGTTCTCTTACGAGCTCTTTGAGGGTCCCGGTTACTGCTCGGTGATCTTCGGCGGAGAATCCCGCGCGCCAAAGCAGGCGGCAGAGATGATAAAGCAGTATATCGCCAAGGTCAAGTCCGAGGGTTTGAGCCGCGAGGAGTTTGAGATAGCCAAAAAATCCGTGTACGGCGATATAATCTCCTCGCTCAATAACGTAAGCTCCATCGCGAACACCATCGAAGCGTACCACTTCAACGGCAACGAGCTGTTTGCCTATATCGACGCTGTCGCGGACGCTGAGTTTGAGGACGTCACAAACAGACTGAGCGAAATGCTTGACGTAAATAACTGCACGCTCTCGGTAGTCAAGCCCGAAGATAC
>JBGULZ010000136.1:0-2908 GCA_045116595.1 Ruminococcus sp.
TAACGTCTTATTTTGGATGAAGTTATCCTAATCTCGCCTCGAGAGCCGCCTTCTGATCCTCGTAGCCGGGCTTGCCGAGCAGAGCGAACATATTCTTCTTGTAGCTTTCTACGCCGGGCTGGTTAAAGGGATTTACGCCGAGCATATAGCCCGAGACAGCGCAAGCCTTCTCGAAGAAATAGATAAGATATCCGAGCTCTGACTCGTTCATTTCGGGAACGCTGATCACAACGTTGGGCACGCCGCCGTCGTTGTGGGCAAGCACTGTGCCCTCAAACGCCTTTTGGTTTACAAAGCCCATTGTTTTGCCCGAAAGGAAGTTGAGTCCGTCTACATTTGTGGGATCTGTGCCGAGGGTAACTTCTTTCTTTACCTTATCAAAAAGAACAACAGTCTCAAACATTGTGCGTCTGCCGTCCTGAATGTACTGTCCGAGTGAGTGAAGGTCGGTTGAGAAGATAACACTTGAGGGATAAATACCCTTGTTATCCTTGCCCTCGCTCTCGCCGAAGAGCTGCTTGAACCACTCCGCCATCATTGTATACGCGGGCTCGTAGGAAACCATTATTTCGGTAGTCTTGCCCTTGCGGTAGAGAATGTTGCGGATAGCGGCGTACTTGTAGCAGTCGTTAGTCGTTACGTCGTCGTTGTCGAGCTCGTTCTGAGCCTTCTGAGCGCCCTGCATAAGAGCGTCGATGTCAGCGCCCGATACGGCTATGGGAAGAAGTCCTACCGCTGTGAGGACAGAGAAACGTCCGCCTACGTCGTCGGGTACTACAAAGGTCTCGTAGCCCTCTTTGTCGGCAAGCGCCTTAAGGGTTCCCTTTTCCTTGTCGGTGGTACAGTAGATACGCTCCTTGGCGCCCTCTTTGCCGTACTTTTGCTCGAGCATTTCGCGGAATACGCGGAACGCGATGGCGGGCTCGGTGGTTGTGCCCGACTTTGAGATCATATTGATAGAAACTTCCTTGCCCTCGCAAAGCTCCATTACCTCGGCAAGAGCCGATGAGCTGATGGAGTTGCCCGTAAAGAATATCTGCGGGGTGTCCTTGCAGGTAAGGTTGTAGTTCTGTGAGGTAAGGAACTCGATCGCCGCGCGCGCTCCGAGGTACGATCCGCCGATACCGATAACGATGAATACGTCGGTGTCGTTCTTGATCTTCTCAGCCGCAGCCTTTATGCGTGCGAACTCGTCCTTGTCATAATTTGTGGGAAGGTCGAGCCAGCCGATAAAATCGTTGCCCAAGCCCGAGCCGTCGTGAAGAGCCTTGTGAGCCGCCTTTACCTGGGCAGCCACTCCGGTGTATTCTTCATCGGAGATAAATTCCTTTAAATACTTATCATTAAGCTTTGTTGCCATATGCTTTTCCTCCATAATCAATATTGGTTTTATTATACTATATAACAGATAATATTTCAAGTTATTTAAGTATATTTTTCAATATATTGTGTTTTACGGAGGATTTTTTTATAAAAGCCGCGACTATATTGTGAATAAAGAATTAATAAAGAATGTATCTTTATTATAATTCTAAGAAAGGATTAAGAACTGCACCTATATTTTATTGTAGGGGCGGACCCAAGTGTCCGCCCGACAAACTGATTTTCCCTATCAAATCGGTGCATAAATCGGAAAACAATTATTTCCTGTCAACGGGAGCACACACGTGTGCTCTCCTACATAGTAAAGTAAAATACGTATTATAATTCCAATAATGAATTAAAACAAACTTTGAATATCGATCCGAAGGTTATTTCCTCAACATCAGAGTCGGCGGTTATGTCAAAATCGCGCTTTTGGTCACCCGATCTAAAGCTCAGCCTGCCTATGACCTGACCTTTTTTTACGGGAGCTTCAACGCTTTCAGGCAGGTCGACCTTGCTTGTGATCTCGTCGGAAGTCGCCTTGCCCGTTACAAAGCCGGAATTCACATCGCAGTCAAGGTCTACGGAAGCTTCCATTCCGTTTTCCACATCAATGCTGAGCGGCATATCCTCGGGCGCGGATAATTCTTTTACAGAAAAATTAGCAAAGCCGTAGTCGAGCAAAGCAGCCGCGTCCGCAAAGCGCTGTTTGCCGTTGTCGCAGCCGAGGACAACACCGATAAGGCTCATACCGTCGCGCGAGGCAGTCGCCGAGATACAGCAGCCCGCCTTGTCGGTAGTGCCTGTCTTTAAGCCGGTTATGCCCTTGTATGTCTTTAGGAGCTTGTTTGTGTTGACAAGCTGGGTCTTGCCGCCGCGCAGATAGTCTATCCAAATCGACGTGAAGACAAATATCTTCTCGTGCTTTGTCAGCTCGCGCGACATCACGGCGACGTCATACGCCGAGGTAACGTGGCCGTCCTCGTCAAGCCCGTTGCAGTTTTTGAAAACCGTGTCGTTCATTTTGAGCTGCTTTGCCCTATCGTTCATCATACCGACAAACGCTTCCTCGCTGCCGCTTATCTGCTCGGCAAGAGCTACCGCGGCGTCGTTTGCGGAGGCTACTACCGTCGCCTTTATCATATCGTCGGCTGACATCGTCTCGTTCGGCTTGAGCCAGATGTCGCTGCCGCCCATTGAAGCGGCGTGCTCCGACGTCGTGATTACGGTATCAATACTGAGCTTTCCGCTGTCTATCGCCTCAAAAACAAGGAGGAGCGTCATTACCTTTGTGACCGAAGCGCAGGGCCGCTGCTCGTGCGCATTTTTCTCATAAAGAATTTTACCAGTTTGTGCTTCCATCAAAACGCCCGACGGCGCGGATATCGTTTTGTCATCGACGGCAAAAGCAGGAAAAACCGAGCAAAACAGCAAAGACAACATCAATAAAAACGATATTGTTTTTTTATTTAATGATTTAAATATATTTTTTGCATGTAGGGGCGAGCATTGCTCGCCCGAGTTATTAATACAACGTTTGCGG
>JBGULZ010000137.1:0-8401 GCA_045116595.1 Ruminococcus sp.
CAGTCGAGCGGTATATCCGCCTTGTCGTAGCCGTCGATTATCCTATCCACTGCCTCGCTGTTGTGGTAGCTCCAGCGGCTTTGCTGAAAACCAAACGCCCAAAACGGCGGGATGTAGCTCTTGCCGATCAGCCCGCGGAATTCCTTGGCGGTTTCTCTCGGATTTTCTGCGGTGATTATGTAAATATCAAAGTCCGCGCCGTTGATCGTGACAGCAGCCTTATCCGCCTGAGTATAGCCGATATCCCAGCGTATCTTTGACGGAAAGTCGATGAACATTCCGGTGTTCATACTGCCGATGATAATAAAGTTATGCGCCGCGTAAAGCGAGCTTTTGGTCTCGGTATGGAACGGATCGTCGCTGCACCAGCTCTCATATACCCAGCCGCGCTTGTTGATGCCGCGGTTGGCTTCGCCGAGCCCGTAGATTATGTCGTCTTTTTCCATCGAAAACTCAAAGACAAAGCTGTCGCCCTGCTTGCAGTCAAACGGGAATTCGCCCCAATCGGACGCTTTAACTTCCTTTACGACCGCGCCTGTATTTATCGGCTTGCCAAAAGTGAATTTTTTGATCATAATACCACCCCTTTTTCACTATGTTTTAGTATAATATAGTTTGATGCCATATGCAATATTTTTTAGGTTTTTATTGAATTTATTATTGTGATGTGGTAAAATAAATATAGAAAATCAGATTTATCCGGCGGCAAAAGGAGAGCTGAGCAGGTGTTGATAAAGTATTCAAAAAATGCCCTTAAATATCTTGCGAGGGCAGATAAACAAACGGTAAAAAGAATACGCGCTGCTATAGAGGGTTTAACGCTTACGCCGCCCGAGGGAGATATAAAGATTTTGCAAGGTTATTCGGACGGAAGACAGCGCCTGAGAGTCGGAAAGTACCGCGTTATATTCAGGTTTATTTCAGATGACCAAATAGAGATCGTTTACATCATTGATATAGGAGCACGTGGAGATATTTACAAATAAGGAGATGATTATATGTCAAGCAAAACAATGCAAATAGCCGAGATGATCGATATGCTGCCTGAAAAGGAGCAAGATCTCGCCTGTGAAATGGTAAAGAGGATCGTCCTTGCTTGGGACCCCGATTTTACAAAAGTGACCGATGCGGAGGCAAAGGAGCTCGAAGAAGCTGATAAGAGCGGATATATTGACGATAAGGATATAGATTGGGATAATCTGGAAAAATATGCTTGATTTTTACAGCATTAATATACTTTGTTTTCAGAAGACTTACCACCCTGTGCTTTGCACCGGCAAAAAGGTTGGTAGTCTTCTTTTTTATTATAAATATATCTGCCGAGAAATTTTTAATTCTTTATTGAAATTTTCGTTATAATGTGGTACAATAAAAAAGTATATTGGACAAATATTATCCTTTGGAAAGGGGTTATTAATATGTGTGGTATTTGCGGCTTTACAGGTATGCTTGAAAACCGCGATGAAGTTTTGAAAAATATGACCGAGGTAATCACCCACCGCGGCCCTGATTCCGATGGTTTTTATACCGACGAGAACATTAATATGGGTTTTCGCAGGCTTTCTATCATCGACATCGATACCGGCCATCAGCCGATCTATAACGAGGACAAAACCCTTGTTCTCACCTTCAACGGCGAGATCTATAACTACAAAAAGCTCAGGAAAAAGCTGATCGAAAAGGGTCATAAGTTCAGCACGGAGACCGACAGCGAGGTGCTCGTTCACGCCTTTGAGGAATGGCAGGAGGATATGCTGCCCAAGCTCAGGGGTATGTTCGGCTTCGCTATCTACAACACAAAGGACAAAAGCCTTTTTATCGCGCGCGATTTCTTCGGCATCAAGCCGATGCACTACACCGTTGTTGACGGCGAGTTCGTCTACGCGAGCGAGATCAAGAGTATCTTAAAATACCCGAAGTTCGTAAAGCGCTTTAACAAACGCGCGCTCGATACTTATCTTTCATTCCAGTACGCGGTTCCGCCCGAGACCTTCTTTGAGGACGTTTACTGTCTGCTTCCGGGCAACTACCTGTGGTACCGCAACGGCGAGATCGAAACCACCCGTTACTTTGAGCCGCGCTTCAATCCCGACGAGAATATGAGCGAGGACGAGGCTGTTTACAGGATAGAAAAGGCATTTGAAAATTCCGTCAACGCCCACAAAATCGCCGATGTAGAGGTAGGATGTTTCCTTTCCTCGGGCGTGGATTCAAGCTATGTATCGACCTACTTTGCCGACCAAAAGACCTTTACCGTAGGCTTTGATTTCGGCGAAAAATATAACGAAATAAGCTGGGCAGAGGGCTTGTCCAAGGAAATCGGAGTTGAGCACCATACCCATCTTATCTCAAGCGAGGAATTCTGGGACGCAGTTCCCACAGTTCAGTACCATATGGATCAGCCGCTTGCCGATCCTTCGTGCGTAGCGCTGTACTTTGTATCGCGTCTCGCGAGCCAGTACGTTAAGGTCGTGCTCTCGGGCGAGGGCGCTGACGAGCTGTTCGGCGGCTACACCTGCTACAACGACCCGCGCGTGTTCAAGTGGTACCAAAAGATAGTTCCGCACTTTTTGCGCAAGGGCATCCGCTTTATCTGCACAAAGCTGCCCGACATAAAGGGACGCGATTACCTTATCCGCGCCTGCGACCCGCTCGAGGAGCGCTACATCGGCAACGCCTATATGTACGACCTCAAGCAGAAGCAAAACATCCTTAAAGATCCCTCAATAGCGACCGCTCCGCAGATGCACGCCAGAAAGCATTATTACCGCTGCCGCAAGTACGATGACGTTACAAAGATGCAGTACCTCGACATCAATATGTGGATGGTTGGCGATATCCTGCTCAAGGCTGACAGGATGAGTATGGCGAACTCCCTTGAGCTCAGAGTGCCCTTCCTCGATAAAGAGGTTTTCAAGGTCGCTTCAACGCTCCCGACTCACCTTCGCGTAAACAAGAGCAACACCAAGTACGCGATGCGCAAGGCGGCGGAAAAGCATTTGCCCGAGCAGACCGCTCAAAAGGAAAAGCTCGGATTCCCCGTACCCACCAGAGAGTGGCTCAAGGACGAAAAATACTATAATATTGTCAGAAGAAAATTCACAGGCAAGACTGCCGAGAAATTCTTTAATACAAATGAGCTTGTAAAATGGCTTGACGAGCACTTTACCGAAAAAGAGGACAACAGCCGCAGAGTATGGACAATTTACGTCTTCCTTGTTTGGTATGACATTTATTTTGACGAGACAGATCCCGAGGTAGAAAAGCCCATCAACCACCTTGACGAGCTTAAGGCGATCGCAGAGGCGAGACGCGAAAAGAGGATCGACGCTCCCGGCGAGGTCATTATGGCGGCGGCAGAAGCAATTGACGAGCAGTATGACGCTCCTGACTTCGGCGTTGACAAGAGCGGGCAGAACGAAGCTCAAAACGCGGAGGATGAATCAGGTGAACAGCCCGCGCAGGAAGCGCAGCCCGAAGAAAACGCTGAGCCCGACGACGGCAGCGAGCCTGCCCTTGTAGAGCCCGAAGAGGAGCCGCAGACAGTAGAACAGCCCAGGGAGGAATACGTTAATATCCAAAACCCCGAGGACGATGAGATCTACGAGGCCCCGCGCAAGCCGTCAACCCCGCAGGAGCAGATGCAGTGGGCGATCGACAGCATTGAAAAACGCTCAAAATACCTTGACGAGCCAAACGTTATCTCGGACGAGGCGGTAGACAATATCGTAAGTCAAATCAGTTTCTTTGACGATGACGAATAAAGAAAAACATTTCAGGGCAGCTTAACGGCTGTCCTGAGTTTTCAAAGAAATCAAAAATCTTCCCATTCACTTGTTACGGGGAGGATTAAAAAATTTTTAGATGAGGTATATATGGAACTCACCGAAAAAACGATCAACAGCAAAACTATTTTTACCGGAAAGATCCTGCACGTCATTCACGATGATGTCGAGCTTCCGAACGGCTCAAAAGCAAAGCGCGAGGTTGTCCGCCACCCGGGCGGAGTGTGTATCGCAGCGCTCGACGGGGATAACAACCTGCTGTTTGTAAAGCAGTTCAGGTATCCCTATGCCGAAGAAGTGCTCGAGCTCCCCGCGGGCAAGCTCGAAAAGGGCTCGACCCCGCTCGAAAACGGCAAGCGCGAGCTGCGCGAAGAAACCGGTGCCGAGGGATATTCATACATTTCGCTCGGTCAGGTCTACCCGTCGCCCGGCTACACCGATGAGATAATCCACCTATACTGCTGCCGCGTAAAAGAAATCGGCGACAGCTGTCCGGACGAGGATGAGTTTTTGAATATAATAAAAATCCCGCTCGAAAAGGCGGCGGAAATGGTTCTCAACAACCAGATCCCCGACGCAAAAACGCAGGTAGCAGTGCTCAAAACCTTAATGCTGCTGCAGAGCGGAAAAATCTGAGGAAGCCTATGCAGTGCTACTTTGAACTAACAAAACAGTTGAATAATACCGCCGTAGCGCTGGGCTTTTTTGACGGGCTCCACCGCGGCCACCGCAGCGTGCTTGAGCCTGCCGCGGAGCAGATCAAAAACGGGCTGATACCCGTGTGCCTGACCTTTGACAAAAGCCCCAAGGCGGTCATCACAGGGCTCAGCGTTCCTATGCTTATGACTCACGGCGACAAAATCAAAGCTCTTGAAAAGCTCGGGATAAAAAAGACTTATTTTATCGACTTCAAGTCCATAATGGATCTGAGCGCAAGGGAGTTTTTTGATACCGTTATAGTCGACGCGCTAAAGGCAAAAAAGCTCTACTGCGGTTTTAATTACCGCTTTGGCAAAAACGCCGAGGGCGATACCGGAACGCTCGGCAGGCTGTGCGAAGAAAACGGGATCGAGCTTACCGTTGTACCGCCGTATACAGTCGGCAGGGAGGTCGTTTGCTCGTCGCTGATAAAGCAAAAAATCTCCTACGGCAGAGTGGGGGAGGCAAACCTTATGCTCGGCAGCCTGTTCGGCTTCACCGCTCCCGTTGAGCACGGCAAAAGGCTCGGCAGAGAGCTCGGAACTCCCACGATCAACCAAGCGGTTCAAGAGGGGCTTATCCTTCCGCGGTTCGGAGTGTACGCGTCGGTAGTGACGCTCGAAAGCGGAGAAAGGTACTGCGGCGTTACAAACGTCGGCGTTAAGCCCACCGTAGGCGGAGAAAAACCGCTCTGGGAGACATGGATGCCTGACTACCGCGGAGGCGAGCTGTACGGACAGACAGCGGACGTAAGACTGCTCGACTTTATCCGTGAGGAGAAGAAGTTTGATACCCTGCACGACTTAAAGAAAGAGATTTTCGCGAACAGCAAGGTAGCCCTCGCGATCTATGAAAAGCAATGCTATTGACACAAGTGCTATACTATATATTAGAATATAAAAAAGGAAGTAATCAAGATGGCAAAAAAACAATTCAAATCCGAATCAAAGCGTCTGCTTGACCTTATGATCAACTCGATCTACACCCACAAGGAAATATTCCTGCGCGAGCTGATTTCTAACGCCAGCGACGCGATCGACAAGCTCTGCTTTATCGCCCTGACCGACGATAAGCTCGGTATGACAAGAAGCGATTTCAATATCTTTATCGAGGCGGACAAGGACAGCCGCGTTTTGAAAATCACCGATAACGGCATCGGTATGGACAAGGACGATTTAGAGAACAACCTCGGTACAATTGCCAACTCAGGCTCGCTCAAATTCAAGCAGGAGCTCGAGGAAAAGCCCGACGATATAGATATCATCGGTCAGTTCGGCGTAGGCTTTTACTCCGCGTTTATGGTCGCTAAGGAGATCACCGTAAACACCAAAAAATACGGCTCCGACACCGCTTACTGCTGGCAGTCGAGCGGAGTTGACGGCTACACGATCGAGGAGATAGAAAAGGATAATATCGGTACCGAGATCATCCTTGTTATGAAGGACAACACCGACGACGAAAACTACGATGAGTTTTTGGAGCAGTACAGGATCCAAAGTCTCGTAAAAAAATACTCCGACTATATCCGCTACCCGATCATGATGGATATGAAAAAGAGCAGGGTAAAGGAGGAGACAAAGGACAGCGACAAGCCCGAGTATGAGGATTACACCGAGCGCGAAACGCTCAACAGTATGATCCCCATTTGGCAGCGCCCCAAAAAGGACGTTACTCAGGAGGAATACGACCGCTTCTATAACGAGAAGTTTATGGCGGCGGACAAGCCCATCAAAACTATCGTGACCTCGGTAGAGGGTGTTGTTACATACAAGGCTTTGCTCTACATCCCCTCAACAGCTCCCTATGATTACTACTCAAAGGAGTACAAGAAGGGCTTGCAGCTTTACACCAGCGGCGTAATGATCACGGAAAACTGCGAGGAGCTCGTGCCGGAATACTTCCGCTTTGTAAAGGGCATCGTAGACACTGCCGACCTGTCGCTTAATATCTCAAGAGAGATGCTCCAGCACGACCGTCACCTGCTGACGATCGCCCAGAATATCGAGAAGAAAATCAAAAACGAGCTCAACTCAATGCTCAAAAACGACCGCGAGAATTACGAGAAGTTCTTTGCGGCATTCGGCAGACAGCTCAAATACGGCGTAGTTTCGGACTACGGTATGCACAAGGACGAGCTTCAGGATCTGCTGATGTTCTATTCCTCGACCGAAAAGAAGCCCGTAACGCTCGCGGAGTACGTTGACAGAATGAAAGAGGGTCAGGAGCGCATTTACTTTGCGACGGGCGAAAACGCCGCGGCGATCGACGCTCTGCCCCAGACCGAGCTGCTCCGCTCAAAGGGATACGAGATCCTCTACTGCACAGACGACGCGGATGAGTTCACCCTCCAGACGCTGATGATGTACAAAGAAAAGCGTTTTTGCTCGGCGACGAACGACGACCTCGGCATCGAGAACGATGAGGAAAAGGACGAGGAGAAAAAGGATAACACCGCTCTGCTCACCTTTGTAAAGGAAACTCTCGGCGACAAGGTGGCTGAGGTAGTCGAGTCCAAAAAGCTCGTTTCTCACCCCGTTTGTCTGACCGCGAAGGGCGGGATCTCGTTCGAGATGGAAAAATACTTCAACGCTGTTCAGCCTGACAGCGGAATGAAAGCTCAGCGCGTGCTCGAGCTCAACCTCAACCACGACGCCGTCAAGAATATGGAGGCGCTCATACAGACCGATATCGACAAGGCGAAAAAGTACGCCGAGGTACTGTACTCACAGGCTTTGCTCATTGCAGGACTCCCGCTCGACAACCCGTCCGAGTACACCGATCTGGTTTGTTCGCTGATGTGATCAAGTCATAAAAAATCTCAGGCTGCCGTAATTTCGCGGCAGCCTGAATTAAATGTTGACAGTATCGCACAATTCTGTTATAATATCATTTGCAGTTAAATCCGCGCCAATAGCTCAGTTGGTTAGAGCTACCGGCTCATAACCGGTCGGTCCGGGGTTCGAGTCCCTGTTGGCGCACCAAAAATGAGGAAGTACCCTTTTAGGGTACTTCCCATTTTTTTCGCCAACAGGGACTCGAAGGCGAGCGTGCCGAAGGCAAAAACAGTCCGGTGGACTGTTTTTAGCGAGAGCGATGCAGAAACGTGTAGATTCATACACGCCGCAGAAAGCGAGTGCGAACTTCTCGCATTAAACAAACATACTGTTGGGGCACCGGCAAAACAGGGACTCGAAGGCGGCAACGTGACGTTGTATCCAATCCGCGAAACTAACATTAACAAGAGATCTTACCGTCACTCCCGCGTTCAAATGCGCCGTTAATCATATTTGTTGTTAAGCTGAACTTATCCAAAGGCGCGCTGACAGCCGCGGCACGCGGTCACGCCGCAGAAAGCGAGTGCGAACTTCTCGCATTAAACAAACAAACTGTTGGTGCACCAAAAACAAAACCACCCTCGTAAATTGCAGTGCGCAAGATACGAGGGTGAAGCTTTAGTTGTATATTATTTCGTTGTTGACTATATTCGTAAACTTAATGACTCACAAATCTCTTAACCGTCCAGTCGTAGTCGGTCATGCGGAAGGGTGTGTTACAGTTGGGGCAGTGCTTTTCGCGAAGGGCATCAAAGCTTGCGCCGCAGCTATTGCAGTTCACTGCCTGAACGTTGAAATCGTAGTCGGTCTTAGCCTCTGCGCGCTTGCACAGCAGCAGGTTGAACATATGGTTTTTGCTTGAAAAACTGCCGTTTTTAAAGTGCATACAGTTCATATGAATATCCATATCAAGATACAGCAGCCCGTCTTGCTCATACGATTTGTTTAGTGCAAGATAGCCCAGCCACTCCGCGTCAACCACGTCGGGCAGACTCTCCGCAGGAGACTCGCCCTCATAAATCGACAGATTATCGGCTTTATCCGAATAAATCAGCGTGCTTGTAAGGCTGACCAGCTTGCCGA
>JBGULZ010000138.1:0-2904 GCA_045116595.1 Ruminococcus sp.
ACAAGGCGGTCGCCGATACATATATGCCCGGTTCGGTATTCAAAATGTGTACCGCGTCGATGGCGCTTGAAGAGGGAAAAATCAGCGACGACACATCATTCGCCTGCGGCGGTTCGTTCGTTGTTGACGACAAGACCATCAACTGCCACGCGCTCGGCGGACACGGCAACCAGACCTTTGTTCAGGCGGTCTGCAACTCCTGTAACCCGGCGTTCATCCAGATCGGTCAGCTTGTCGGAATGAACAAGTTCCGCGACTACTACCGCGGTTTTGGCTTTGCGGATAAATCCGGAGTAGATCTCCCCGGCGAGGCTGACGATAACTTCTGGCCCGAGGGCACGATGACGATGGTCGACCTTGCGGTCGCATCCTTCGGACAGAACTTCTCGATCACTCCGCTCAGTATGATCACCGCTTGCTCGGCGGTAGCAAACGGCGGATATGTATTGCAGCCCTACGTTGTTTCAAAGATCACCGACGCCAAGGGCAACGTTATAAAGAATGTTGAGAAAAAGGTAAAAAGGCAGGTCATCTCTAAGGAGACCTCCGATAAAATGAATGAGATCCTGGGATATAACACCGAGACAGCGGGCGCTACCGCGGGTTATGTTTCGGGCTACAAGGTAGCCGGTAAAACCGGTACGTCGGAGAAGATCGGCGTTGAGGAACCCGTCAGCGGATTCGGCAAGGACTATATCTCGTCCTTCTGCGGATACGCCCCGGCGGACGATCCTCAGATAGCGATGCTCGTATTCTTCGATACCCCGGACGGCGGCGCGTACTACGGTTCTCAGGTTTCATCACCTGTATTTATCAATATTATGACCGAGGTGCTCCCGTACCTCGAGATAAAGACCGACTACAAGGAAGAGGATCTTGCGTTCATCGACTCCTCTGCCGGTGATTACACCGGACTCTCGCTTGCGGAAGCGCAGAAGAAGGTGGAGGAAGACGGCTTTACCTGTACGGTCAAGGGCTCGGGCGACAAGGTGCTCGCTCAGATCCCGACGGTTTCTTCAAAGCTTGCTCCCGGCGGAAGTATCGTGCTTTACACCGACGAGGAGAGCAGGGGCGAGAAGGTGACCGTACCTAACCTGCTCGACAATACGGCGGCGTATGTCAACCAAGTAGCCGCGGGCTACGGACTGAACGTCAACTTTGACGGCGCGGTCAGCTCCGGCGGTACGTCGGTAGCACAGGATATCCCCGAAGGCACCGAGGTCGCTCCGGGTACGGTAATCACCGTGACCTTTGAGGCGTCTACGGACAGCGGATTTAACGATTAGCCTGAGCGCTTGTCGGTTATTTATGAAAGGAACGAAAAAGAATGATTGTTTACGGAATATGGACGTTTGTCGCGGCGGTTCTCGCATTCGTGATTTCCGCCGTAACGGGTAAATTCTTGATCCCGTATTTGCACAAGATCAACTTTGGACAGACAATCCGCGAGGAAGGTCCCGAGTGGCACAAGGGTAAGCAGGGCACACCTATTATGGGCGGCATTATGTTTATCCTGGCGATCGTGGTAGTCGGGGTGATCAGCACGGTAGCTTATGTGCTGGTCGGCGACCAACTCATCACCACGTATTTTGCCGATATCCACGGCGAGGCTGTTTATATTTTCGCGGGACTCGGACTTGCGCTTGCCAACGGTCTTATCGGCTTTGTCGACGACTATACAAAAGCTGTTAAGAAGCGTAACCTCGGGCTCACCGCTGTTCAGAAATTGTTGTTCCAGTTTGCGTCGGCGGCAATTTACCTTGCCGTGCTCGGGTTCTCGGGCTGCGGCACAAGCACCATTATCCCGTTTGTAGGCGAGGTCGATCTCGGCTTCTTCTACTATATTATTTCCGCGATAGTTATTGTCGGAATGGTCAACGCGGTTAATCTGACCGACGGTATCGACGGACTTGACGGCTCTGTGACATTCTTTGTCTGCGTGGCGTTTATGCTTATCGCGAGCAGGCTTTATTACCTCGGGATCACAGCGCTCAGCGCGGCTTCGGCAGGCGCTTGCCTCGGATTCCTTGTTTGGAACTTCCACCCCGCAAAGGTGTTTATGGGCGACACAGGCTCGCTGTTCCTCGGCGGCTTGGTATGCGCGCTCGCGTTCGCGATCAGAATGCCTATCCTGCTTTTGCCGCTCGGTATCGTTTATCTTTGCGAGATGTTCTCGGTCATTTTTCAGGTCGGTTACTTCAAGCTCACCCACGGAAAAAGGCTCTTCAAAATGAGCCCGATCCACCATCACTTTGAGATGTGCGGCTGGAGCGAGGTAAAGATCGTCGCTGTGTTCAGCGTGGTGACCGCGATTTTCGGCGCGTTGTCTTTTGTGTTGGTATTGTTCGGAGTAAATCCGGTATAGATAATCACACCTAATAAAAAATGTTGTTTTGCCTCCGTCGTTCAAAGTCGGGCGCGGACGCAGCATCAAAATACTTGGAGGATGAATAATGGCTCCAAAAAAAAGAATGATATTTCAGGCGGACGTCAACCGCATTTATGACGAGGAATATAAAAGAGATCAGCAGGCACAAAAAGAAAAGCTCTTTATAAGGCCGTCACGTCAGCGTAAAATGAAAAACGCTAAGTGGTTCGGTATCGGAATGGGCATAGATCTTCCGTTCTGCATTATCCTGCTTGTTCTGCTCACTATCGGAACAATAATGATGTTCTCGGCGAGCTACGCCTTTTCTTACTACACCCAGGGCGACAGCTACTACTACCTTGTAAGGCAGATAATATTTATCGTCATCGGACTTGCGGCAATGTTCGCGATGTCCTTCCTGAATTACAACAAACTGCATAAGGTCGCCCCGATAGTTTTGGGCGTTGCGTATTTTTCGCTTTTGCTTGTACTTGTTTTGCCGGCGGGCGAGGGCGGCGTAAGGCGTTGGATCCCTC
>JBGULZ010000139.1:0-6173 GCA_045116595.1 Ruminococcus sp.
CCGTGGGCGCTGTGCTGGGACGATGAGAATTATTACCTCGTAGCCTATGACAGCGAGGCGGAAATGATAAAACATTACCGCGTTGACAAAATGGAGCGCATCCGTCTTTTGAAGGAGGAGCGCGACGGAAGCGATAAATACAAAGACTTCAACCCCGCGCGATACGCCAAGAGCGTGTTCTCTATGTTCGGCGGCGAGGAGTGCGAGGTCAAGCTGCAGGTAGACAACGATTTCATCGGTGTTATTGTGGACCGCTTTGGTTCTGATATTTATGTTGTCAGACACGATGAACATAGTTTCACAGTTAATGTTCACGTTATGCTAAGCCCGCAGTTTTATGCTTGGTTGTTCGGATTGGGCGGAAAAGTCAAAATATTGTCACCTGAAAAGGCAATTATAGAGTTTAAGAATAAAATTATGCAATTCGCCCTGTAACTTTTTATTCACATTGACCATTTTCACAAAATTTCACTCGTTTTGCAATATTTCATTGACAAATTCACACAAATATGATAAAATGTGTATACATTATTCACTGAGTGTGCGCAATTCTTAGCTCAGGATAATACAATAGGAATAATGGGGGATTTCTTATGAGTATTAAAATTTCACACGCAACCTCTGTCTCCAATTCAGCATTCAGAGTGGTATGCGGAGAGATGATGCTCGACAACAGCATAGTTTCTCACCATGAAGCTCTGTTCGGCACTGTAACATCAGGTTCTGCCGTTATCCAAATTGCAGACAGCACACACACGCTGCGCAAGGGTGATGTTTATTTTGTTGCGCCAAACGTTAAGTACAACTTCAAGGATTACAGCGACGCTGAGATCGAAGTTGTTACTCTTAACTTTGCCAACCCCGCTGCGGTAACACAGGATTATATGCCGCAAAGCATCATTCGTGCGCTGATCAACGGCAACTGCACGCCGTTCGCAATGGTTTCGCCGGATGAAGATGAATACACTCCAATGTATGAGTCTATCCAAAACATCAAAAATGCAGAAACCGAAAAATTCGAGTTTTTCCAGCTTAAGGTATACTCGGATATGTACGGATTGTTCTACTATCTGTTCTCACAAAAGTACATAAAGATCCTTGATGTTGAGAACAAGAGCAAAAAGTACCGCGCGCTGGTAAGGGTTACAAACTACATCGACGAGCACTACACAGAAGGCATTTCTCTTGATGAAGTTGCAAGTCAGACAGGTATCAGCCGTTACTATGTGTCGCATCTTTTCAAGGAGCTTATGAACACTACCTTTGTAGGTTATGTCAATGAGCTCAGACTTAACCGCGCAGCTATGCTGCTTGTTACTACCGATAAGCCTATCATTGAGATAGCGTCGATTTCGGGCTTTAACAATCTTTCAAACTTTAACCGCGCGTTTAAGATGCACTTTAACAAAACGCCGTCTGCTTACAGAAAGGCGTAACTATCCCGCACCGCTGAGCCGTCCGTTTGGGCGGCTCTGTTTTTTTGATAACATTTCTTTTTTCACTTGATACCAACATTATTTTATGATATAATCAAGGACAAGCAATTTTTTCATTTAGGGTGAATTACTTTTGGATAAAGCAAAAACAGCAGCAAAAATAGCAATCGACTTTATTGTTAAACACAAAAAAGTATTTATGATAGCGCTTGTTGTGGTCGTAGTCGCAGCCTTCGCGCTGCTTTCGGTTATCCGTTTCGGCGGGTCGGGCGATGATGTTGTGAGCAATGGTGAGATCACCGAATCAAATATCAATCCCGATTCTATCGAATTGGTTCACACACCGACAACGATCCCTACAGCCACAGCTGTTACGGCGCCTTCAACCGTCGCTTCTACGGCTGAAACAACAGCTGAATCAACAAAGGCAACCAGAAAAAGCAACTCACGGTCCGCAACGCAAGAGGCTCCCGTTCCGTTTGCCACCGCGGAAGTTCCGGATCAACCCGCCGATTATCAAGCGCAGTGGGACGCCGGGTACCTTTTGGCGATCGACAATCCCGATCCCTCTTACGTCACCTCAACCGTAACGCTGACCGACGCGGACAGAGATCTTCTCGAGAGGCTTTGTATGGGCGAATTCGGCAGCGGAGGATTTATCGGAGCGTCGCTGATAGCGCAAGCGGTCAAGGACGCTATGTGCTTTGACGGCTACAGCAGTGTTGCCGATGTTATCAAGTACTGCCGCTATGACGGAAGCACCTCCATGGGTACGAATGACGCTTGCAGACAGGCAGTCAGGTATATTTTTGACGATAACAACGCCGCGGTTCAGCACAGGCTTTTGTATATGTACAACCCGTATTTATGCACAAGCTCTTTCCACGAGAGTCAAAAATTTATTTTGAGCTACGAAGGCGTTAGATTCTTTGACCGCTGGTAAAACGTGACGTTTTATCCGGTCCCGCCTAATTATAGTTTGATTCTTTCTTGCGTCCGATTAACGGCGGGGGCAAAACGTTGTATTTTATTATAGAGTCTATCCTTTGTCGCGGTGGCGACACCACAATCCCGCCTTTTTTAAAGTTTAATTTATTTCAACGTCTGATTAACGGCGGGGGCAAAACGTTGTATTTATTATAGAATCTAAACTTTGTCGCGGTGGCGACACCACAGTCCCGCTTATATTAAGTTTGATTTATTCTGACGTTTATTGAACGGCGGGGCAACCCGTTGTGATTCTTAAAAAATTTGAATATAAAAAAATTAGACCGGCATTTATCCGCCGGTCTTTTTACGCGCAAAAAACAGGATCGACTCGACTGAGCCGATCCTGTTGAATTTAAATTACTTGAGGTATGTGCCGTTTGTGCCGATCTTTCCGCTGATTCCCTTGAATCCGGAAGCGCAGCATACCCAAACTCTCATATTGCCCTTGCCGACAGATGATGAGCTGAGTGTTCCGTTTGAAACGGTCTTCTGCTCGCCTGTTACGGCGTCGATATACTTACCGTTAGGCAGATTGTTGAAGGTAGCGCTGCCTGAGATCGCAACGCAAGCGAGGCTGTCTACGCCGTTCTTTGTGTAGCGGCGTGTAAACGCGATGTTGCTGTTTGAAACATTAGAAGTGGTGTACTGACCCTTCTGGAGAGCAGGAACAGCGCGTCTGATCTGGTTAAGCTGCGACAGATGCTTACAAAGCGGCTTGTTAAGCGTAGTTGCCACGTTGCCGCTCGCGCCTGTGTACTTACCGAAATCTGTCGCTGTAACATTACCGGTGATGTTGTCGCCGTAATAAGCGCGGCCTGTGGTTGACAGCGGAGCGTTAGGACCAACATCGATCGTCTGACCTGCCTGGAACTGAACCTCTGAGCCGTAGTAGAGACACGGGATTCCGCGGAATGTGAACATCAGATCCATATTCTCTGCCCAAGCCTGCTCGCCGCCCGTATAACGGGACCTCTGACAGAAGTCGGGGCCGTAGTCGTGCGAGTCAACGTATACTACATTCCATGTCGCGTCGTTGAACGCGTGGTCTTCTTCAAGAGCTACGCCAAAGGCTTTATTCGCATTTTCAAACTGCCAGTGCATTGTAAAGTCGATAACGCCTGTGCCGTTACTCTGTGAATAATCGGGGTTATGGTAGCTTACGCCGCTAAGCTTGGCGTTGTTGCTGTTATAGGAAACGCTGTTGTTGGCGTATTCGGAGAAATGAGTCTTGGACTTTGTGAAGTTTGTGCTCCAATCGGAAGCCTTAGTTCCCCAGCTGTTTGTCCAAGATGATTTGTTTTCCTTCCAAGTATAGAAGAACGGGGAGTCGGACTGACCGCCCTCGTTGATATACGAATTCCACCTTGCGCAAACCTCGCCGAAGATGTAGAAGTTAGGGATAGATGAGAACTTGGGGAAGTAGGCGCTGTTGAGCGTCCAGCGATTGATATGCTTTTCGGTATCAAGACGGAACGCGTCTACGCCCATATCAACATACTGCTTGTAAGCGTTTGTGATATACTCGGCAACCTCAGGGTTCTCTGTGTTCGTATCGCGGCAGTCGCCCTCGATAGAACCGGTCTGCTCAGTCACCTGACCATAGGTCGCGATCTCAGCGTCGTGATAATAATGCTTTGTATTATGCTGACCGCTTGAGTGGAGTCCCTGCATAATATCAAGACGAGCCTGATACTGCGCCGCGCCGTTGAGGTTATCGTAGTTAGGATATGACTTGTCCAGCTCGCTTCCGGGGATGACCTTCATACTGCTCGGATCAGCCAGATCCTGAATGCTGTCGTATTCCTTGGTGAACATCGGAGCCAGGAAGCCGTCGCCGAAGTTACCTGTGTGGTTCCAGACAACGTCCTGGATGATCTTCATACCCTTATCGTGAGCAGCGTCAATCAGATCCTGATATGTAGCTCCTTCACTCTCATAACGCGCGTCAACGGTACTGAAATCCATCGAATGGTATCCGTGGTAATCGTAGCCGCCGCCGTTTGTTACAACAGGAGTTACCCAAATCGCCGAGAAGCCGAGAGCCTTGATGTAATCGAGCTTGTCGATAAGTCCCTTAAAGTCGCCTCTCCACGCGGGGTCGGAATCGGGGTTATTCGCATTCTTATCATCCCAGCAATGAACGTTGTTACCGGAATCGCCGTCATAAAAACGTGTTGTGATAACAAAGTAGATCGAATCCTCGCGCATATCGGTTCTGTCCCAATCATCCGCCTGGCTCGGGTCTTTGCTGTACCAACGGCCGTTCTTGTACCACCACTCACCTGTGGTCCTTGTCAGCTCGGCGGATTGTTCGCCGTTTGCAATAAACAGGAAGTTTATTTTTGTGACATCGGAAAAGGTGTACTTGTAGTAGTTGTTGCCTTCTGAAATCATTGAAGGTCCGGGATAATTGGTCTCCTTATTGGTCGGCAGGCTGTTCCAATAATAAATCTTTGGCGTGCCGCTCTCGCAATAATAGTGGACCGTTATTCCGGTTGTCGCGGAAATTTCAGAATCCGTTTCTTTGTCTACCTCTGCGGAACTTACGGAGATGATTCCGACCGTACAAATCACGCAAAGCGCAAGGACAAGAGCAAGAATCTTCTTGAACTTTGACATAGATACTCCTCCTTATAAAAAATGACTATACAGATATATTATAAATGACAGCTTTGTGTATTTTATTCTATAATAGAATTATATCTTTTTGCGGCTGCCAAATATTCACGCCCAAATTTAGTTAAAATCACTAAACGGAGAAAAGGATTTTGAACGCAAAAGAAGCCGACCGTTTGGTCAGCTTCAAAATTTTTATAAAACAAACTTTTCTATTGTCTTTGCAACGCCGTCCTCGTCGTTTGACTCACAGATGTAGGACGCGATTTTTTTGACTTCTTCTTCTCCGTTCGCCATCGCGACGCCCATTCCGGCGTAGCCGATCATTGTCATATCGTTGTAGTGATCGCCGAATGCGATAAGTTCCTCCCGCTGGATACCGAGCTGCGGCAAAAGCTGCGCGAGCATCGCTCCCTTAGAGATGCCGAAAGGCATTATCTCAAGAAAATACGGCGCACTTTTATAAATATCAAGCAAGCCGTCATAGCGCTTCTTCAAAAGCGTTTGGCAGGTATCGAGCACATCGGGCTCGCCCGCGATCAGCAGCTTGTTGATATCGAACTTTATCTCCGACACAAAGTCGTCCACCACGACCATATCGGTCTTGAGCACTTCCTGCTCAACGTAGGTGTAATCATTGACTTTGTTGTTGGCAAAGATTTTTTTGTCGTCCCACGTTATAATCGTAACGTTAAAATCCGAAAGTACGGTTACAACGTCGCTTAAATACTCGCGCGGGAATTCCTTGCTCACGATCGTCTGCCCGGTGGTGCAATTGATTATCTTGCCGCCGTTGAACGACATAATATAACCGCCGTAACGGTCAAGCATAAGATCATCGGCGATCGGCTGCACGCCGATGGGATGACGCCCGGAGGTGATGATCACCCTCTTGCCCTTTTGCTGTGCCTCGAGCAGCGCGTAACGGTTGCGCGGAGATATTTCCTTTTTTGAGTTAGTGAGTGTACCGTCAAGGTCAACCGCGATTAATTTGTAATCCATAAAATCACCAATTATCGTTATTCACACAATCAACGGCGCATTCATACGCCTATATTATTATAACACAAAATCCGAAAAAAAGCAAATCGGCGCAAATCACGCCGATTTTAAGGTAAAAAGCCGCTTTAT
>JBGULZ010000140.1:0-3292 GCA_045116595.1 Ruminococcus sp.
TATAAACGCTCGTCAAAGCTCTGTCTGCCTTTTCGCTCCAATATTCGATTTTTTCTTGTAATTGCTTTACATATTCGTCATAATCATTTTCGCCAGCTTTGCCGCTAAAAAAATCACAGTATGCGCATTTGCTCTTGCAAAAAGGAATATGAATATATAATCCTAATTTTTTGCTCATAAATAATCCTTTAATTTTTTGAAATTATTAATAGACGGACTGAAAATTATTGAGGCAGAAGCCAAAAAGCTTCTGCCTCAAAGTTGGAAGGTATATGAAAAGATAGGAATAATCTGTCTTTCATACTTGTATATTACAATATTTTAACCTTTTTGTCAAGGTTTTGTCTTAATTTAATTTCAATTTTTTTATATTTATTTTATTTATATGGTTTTTATTGACATATGGCGTGTAATAATTGTAAAATGATAGAGTTGTAATCAAATTAAAAAGGAAGAAATCTATGAGCACATATCAGGAAGAAATAACAAAGCGAAGAACCTTCGCGATAATCTCTCACCCGGACGCCGGTAAAACAACGCTTACCGAAAAGCTTCTGCTCTACGGAGGAGCGATCAACCTCGCAGGCTCCGTAAAGGGCAAACGCACCGCAAGGCACGCTGTGTCAGACTGGATGGAGATCGAAAAGCAGAGAGGTATCTCAGTTACCTCGTCCGTTTTGCAGTTCAAGTACAACGGCTACTGCATAAATATCCTCGACACCCCGGGACATGAGGACTTCTCAGAGGACACCTACCGCACACTTATGGCTGCCGATTCCGCCGTTATGGTCATCGACGGCTCAAAGGGTGTTGAAAAGCAGACTATCAAGTTATTCAAGGTCTGCGTTATGCGCAATATTCCAATCATCACCTTTATAAACAAAATGGACCGCGACGCGAAAAATTCCTTTGACCTGCTCGAGGATATCGAAAACGTCCTCGGAATCAACACCTATCCCGTCAATTGGCCTATCGGCTCGGGTAAAGAGTTCAAGGGCGTGTTCGACAGAAACACCCGCAAGGTGCTCTCATTCACCGCGAACAACGGACAAAAGGAAGTAGAAAAGGAAGAATTAGCGCTTGACGATCCGCTTTTGGATGAAAGACTCGGTCAGTATCTAAAACAAGACCTGCTTGATGAGGTCGAATTGCTCGACGGAGCGGGTGATGAATTTGATTTGGAAGCCGTAAGGCAAGGCAAGCTTACGCCCGTATTCTTCGGCTCGGCACTTACAAACTTCGGCGTAGAGCCGTTTTTAGAGCAGTTTTTAAATCTCACGACTTCACCTCTGTCAAGAGAAACAATTGACGAGGAAGTTGACCCGATGTCCGAGGATTTCTCGGCTTTCGTATTCAAAATTCAGGCTAATATGAACAAGGCTCACCGCGACAGGATCGCCTTTATGCGTATCTGCAGCGGCAAATTCGAGAAGAATATGGAAGTGTTCCACGTTCAGGGCAACAAAAAAATGCGACTTTCACAGCCGCAGCAGATCATGGCTCAGGAGCGTGAGATAGTAGAGGAAGCCTACGCGGGTGATATTATCGGCGTTTTTGACCCCGGTATATTCTCAATAGGCGATACAATTTGCTCCGCCTCGCACAAGGTACAGTTCAAGGGAATCCCGACCTTTGCGCCCGAACATTTCTGCCGTGTGCGCCAAAAGGACACTATGAAGCGTAAACAGTTCATCAAGGGTACGAACCAGATCGCGCAGGAAGGCGCTATACAGATTTTCCAGGAGCTCGACGCTGGTATGGAAGAGGTGATCGTTGGCGTTGTCGGTGTTTTGCAGTTTGACGTGCTCAAATACCGCCTCGAAAACGAATACAATGTCGATATCATTATGGAAAACCTGCCGTATGAGTTCATCCGCTGGATAGTAAACGAGGATATTGACCCCAAAAAGCTCGACCTCGCGTCCGATACAAAGCGGATCCAAGACTTAAAGGGCAACCATCTTTTGCTCTTTACAAGCGCGTGGAGCATCGACTGGGCGCTCGACCACAACAAGGGACTCGAGCTCAGAGAATTTGGTACTAACTGATGAATCCTGATTTTTATTTATATGATAACTTAATTAAATACTCAAATTCCGATATGTATCCGTTCCATATGCCGGGACATAAAAGGAACAGAGCTTTGAACGTTCCTTCATTTCAGCTTGATGTCACCGAGGTTCCGCCGTTTGATGATCTGCACCATCCGCGGGACATCGTGTCCGGTTTCAGCCGGGACGACGGAAGCTTTTTACTCGTCAACGGCTCAACGGGCGGCGTTCTCGCGGCAATCAGAACACTAACTAACCCTGGAGATACCGTGCTGATCGCGCGCAACTGTCACTGTTCGGTCTATAACGCGGTGGAAGTGTTCGGGCTTGAACCGCACTACATAATGCCCGAAACAGCGTATGACGGGGAAGAGGAGCAGAATTTTTACGGAAAGATACACCCCGCAGAGGTCGAGCGGATGTTAAAGGAATACCCCAAAACCACTCTTGTGGTAATCACCTCTCCGACCTATGAGGGTATGTGCTCCGACACAGAAACGATCGCGGATATTTGCCACGCGCACGGCACAAGGCTTTTTGTAGATCAGGCTCACGGTGTTCACCCGACAATAAGTATGGTTTTCAGCACTACCACCAAGTTGTTTTTTTCACCGCCTGCCCAAAAAGCGGACATTTACGTTACAAGCCTGCATAAAAACCTGCCGGCTCTTACACAATGCGCGATGCTTTACTCAAACCTTGATCGTGAAATGACTGCAGAGCTTCGTACTAATTTGGCAGTATTTCAAACAAGCAGTCCTTCTTATCTGTTGATGGCGTCTGCCGGTAAAGCTCTACAAATGATGAAATCAAGAAATCCCGCGTATCTGTACGGTATAAGATTGCAACGGTTTTACGAAGAGGGCGAAAAGCTTACTAAGCTAAAGCTGCTTTATCAAAAGCCGCTTGGGGAGCAATCCTACCTTAACGACTATTCAGAGCTGTTTAATAAATACGATCAGCTGCACGAATGCGGAAAGATACTCATTTCAACCTCAGATACCGACATCAGCGGATATGAGCTTGCAAAGCTCCTGCGCGAGAAATATCACATTGAAACAGAAATGGCAACGCCGGACTATGTCCTCGCGTACACATCTGTCTGCGATACAGACGAGGGCTTTAGCCGATTGACTGTCGCTTTGCGGGAAATCAACATTACGCTGATAAATGCGAGCACAAGTAAACCGAATTACTTAATAAAAACGATCCCCAAACAAATCTTTATTCCGTATGAGAAA
>JBGULZ010000141.1:0-4211 GCA_045116595.1 Ruminococcus sp.
TCAAATCAAGCGAGGAGCTTGAAGAAGAATTATTAAAAGAACAGGAGTAATTAACAATGAGATTTTCTAAAAAGAATTCTAACCGTCGGCCGATGAAGGGCAAGGTCAAAACAGGCTTTCGTGTTTACTGCGCTGTTGTAATCGCCGTAATGCTTGCCGTGTGCTGCTTTTCCGTAACCGCGTTTGCGGCTGGTAATGATGCACTTTCCGCAATCAACAACCTTTCCACCTTTATCTTTGGACTTATCCGCGCGATTGGTCTGATCCTGACCGGCTTTGGTATCGTACAGATCGGTCTTTCGCTTAAATCACACGATCCGTCGCAGAGAGCTAACGGCTTTTTAACCCTTGCAGGCGGCGTAATCATCACCTTTGCAAAGGAAATCCTCAATCTCATTATCGGCTCTTAAACAGACAAGAGGTATGGCTGCTTTTGCGGCCATACCTCAAACTATTAAGGAGGTGCTTTAATGTCCGATAATTGGGTTGTTGGCAATTTGCAAAATGCGCTCGACACTTGGAACGCGAAAGTTACCGAACTATGGTCGCTTATACTGACCGATCCAAAAAACTTCAAGGGCGGCGGAATTTGGACTGCTATCTCAAATGTCAATACCGCTATGCAGGCAATCGGAACAGGATTGCTTGTACTGTTCTTTGTCATCGGTGTTGTAAAAACCTGTGGCAGTTTTGCAGAGGTAAAAAAGCCCGAACACGCTGTAAAGCTATTTGTCCGCTTTGTTTTGGCGAAAGCTCTAATTACAAGCGGAATGGAGCTGATGACAACTCTGTTTGGAATCGTCCAGAGCGTTATCGCTCAGATTATGACTTCATCAGGAGTTGCATCGGCTACCGATACGGTGTTGCCTGACAAGATGGTAACGGCGATTGAGAACTGCGGTTTTTGGGAGAGCATACCGTTATGGGCGGTCACGCTGATCGGCGGACTGTTCATCACGGTAATGTCGTTCATTATGATAATGAGCGTGTACGGCAGATTTTTCAAGCTGTATATGTACACGGCGATTGCGCCGATTCCGTTATCTACCTTTGCAGGCGAGCCTACGCAGAATGTCGGCAAGAGCTTTTTGAAAAGCTATTGCGCCGTTTGCTTAGAGGGCGCTGTTATCGTACTGGCTTGCATTATCTTTTCGCTGTTTGTTTCATCGCCGCCTGTTGTGGCAGAGGACGCTTCTGCCGTAACAATGGTATGGGCATATATCGGCGAGCTGTTATTTAATATGCTTGTATTGGTCGGTACGGTTAAAATGTCCGACAGAATCATCCGTGAGATGATGGGACTTTAATAAAGGAGAAATGCTTAATGGAAGTAAAAATAAACAGAGAAATCCGTGAGTACACGGAAGCGGTATTTTTTGGTCTGTCACTTCGACAGATCATTTTTTCTGCCTGCGCGCTTGCGGTAGCGGTAGCTGGTTTCTTCCTTTTGAAGCCTATGTTGGGAACGGAAACGACTTCTTGGATCTGTATTCTCGCTGCAGCTCCGTTTGCTGCGCTGGGCTTTGTGAAGTACAACGGTATGACCGCTGAACAATTCGTAATTGCTTGGTTTAAGTCGGAGTTTTTAATTCCGAAGAAACTGACATTTCATTCTACCAACACCTACTATGAAATTATGAAGCCAAGCATTGAGAAAAAGCAAAAGGAGGAAAAAAGCCGATGATTAAAACGCTTCGCAACATCTTCAGGCAGGACAAGGAAAGATTTGTTGTGCCGAAAGGTGTTCAGGATGTTATTCCGATTACTGCCATTTATGACGATGGTATTTTCCGCGTCGGTAAAGACAAGTTTACAAAAACATTCAAATTTACCGATATTAACTATGCCGTTGCAAGCAACGAGGATAAGAAGGAGATGTTTCTTGCATACTCCGAACTGCTCAACAGCTTTGACAGCGGCGCGACAACAAAGGTCACTATCAACAACCGCAGACTGAATCGTGTGGATTTTGAACGGTCTATCCTTATCCCTCTCAGGGGCGATGAGCTTGATGTTTACCGTAAGGAATACAACGAAATGCTGCTTGAGAAGGCGACAAGCTCAAATTCTATGGTACAGGACAAATATATTACGGTATCTGTCTGCAAGAAGAATATCGAGGACGCGCGCAACTACTTTACTCGCATTTGTAATGATTTCAGAACTATTCTGAAAAAGCTCGGCAGTCAATGTGTAGAGCTTGACGCGACGGAGCGCCTGCGCGTTATTCACGACTTTTACCGCGTCGGCGAAGAAAGCGCGTTCCATTTCAATATCAAAGAAAACCGCAAGAAGGGACACAGCTTCAAGGACTATATCTGCCCCGATACAATGGAATTCAAAAAGGACTATTTCAAAATCGGCGACAGATACGGCAGAGTGATGTTCCTGCGCGATTACGCTTCTTATATCAAGGACAGTATGATTTCCGAGATCACGGAGCTTAACCGCAATATGATGATGTCGATTGACGTTATCCCTGTTCCAACGGATGAAGCTGTCCGTGAAGCCGAGAGCCGTTTACTCGGTGTCGAAACCAATATAACGAATTGGCAGCGCAGGCAGAACTCCAACAACAATTTCTCGGCTACCATTCCTTATGATATGGAACAGCAGAGAACCGAGATGAAGGAGTTTCTCGACGATTTGACAACGCGCGATCAGCGTATGATGTTCGCTGTTCTGACATTGGTACACACGGCAGACACCAAAGAGCAGCTCGACAACGATACCGACGAACTTCTCACGACAGCGAGAAAGCACCTTTGTCAGTTTGCAGTTTTGAAGTATCAGCAGATGGACGGTCTGAACACCGCGCTCCCGTTCGGCGTTCGCAAGATTGATTCCTTGCGTACCCTCACAACCGAATCTCTTTCTGTTCTGATGCCGTTCCGTGCGGAAGAAGTATTCCACGAAAAGGGCATTTACTACGGTCAGAATGTTGTATCGAAAAATATGATTATCGCTAACCGTAAGCAGCTCCTTAACGGCAACGCTTTTGTTCTCGGCGTTTCGGGCGGCGGTAAATCGTTCTTTGCCAAGAGCGATATTACCAATCTGCGGCTTGCGACCAATGCGGATATTATCATCATTGATCCTGAGAGAGAATACGGCGCGCTTGTCCGCGCGTTGGGCGGCGAAGTCATCAATCTTTCGGCAACCTCTGACAACCATATCAACGCTATGGATATGTCGAAGGACTACGGTGAGGACGGAAACCCGATCACCCTCAAATCGGAATTCCTTATGTCGCTGTGCGAGCAGTTTGTTCCCATCGGCGCGAAAGAGAAGTCTATCATCGACCGTTGTACCGCTAATGTTTATCGGAGCTATCTGCAAAACAACTACACGGGCAAGGTGCCGACCTTAAAGGATTTCCGTGAGGAACTGTTAAGACAGCCTGAGCCGGAGGCTCACGATATTGCGCTCGATATTGAGTTGTATATCGAAGGCTCAATGAACACCTTTGCAAAGGAAACAAATGTTGATACCGAAAACAGCCTGATTTGTTACGATATTCTCGATCTTGGCAAGCACCTGATGTCGTTCGGTATGTTGGTCGTTATGGACAGTATCCTCAACCGCATTACCGAGAACAGAGCAAAGGGCAAGGAAACCTATATCTTTATCGACGAGATTTATCTGCTGTTCCAACACGAATACTCCGCCAACTTCCTGTTCACTCTCTGGAAGCGCGTCCGCAAGTACGGCGCGGTTGCGACAGGTATTACTCAGAACGTCGAAGATCTGTTACAGAGCCATACGGCCCGCACTATGCTTGCAAACTCCGAGTTTATCGTTATGCTCAATCAGGCATCGACTGACAGAGATGAGCTTGCACACTTGCTGAATATCTCCGAGTTGCAGCTTTCCTATATCACGAACTCCGAAGCGGGACACGGCTTGATCAAGGTCGGAAGCGCACTTGTACCGTTTGCAAACAAATTCCCCAAAGATACCAAGCTCTACCGCTTGATGAGCACCAAGCCCGGTGAATCTTCGGTAGCATAGAAAGGATCGTCATTATGAGCAAGAAACTTTTAATTGCAATTATCGTGCTGCTTGTCGCTGTATGCGGCGTTAGCACCTATATCCACATCAAAAACAAGAATGAATCTGAGGAAAATAAGAAAACCTATGAAACCGTAGCCGCAGAAGTCGCGGCTACGGAGGACAGCACAGCCGTTTCAGCGACAGAAGCGGCTGTCAAT
>JBGULZ010000142.1:0-3209 GCA_045116595.1 Ruminococcus sp.
CCACAACTGAGCCTGATCCCGGCGAAACATTCACGGTCAATACTGTCTCCAATTTATTTGATGGGGCTACAAAGACATACTCCTACAAAACCGAAAATGGGATGCCAAATACTGTAACAATAACATATTATGCTGATCTTACCGGACTTCGCATTCAGACTGCCCAATTTGCTATTGAATATGATCCATACTTCCTTAGTTTTAATCCGGATAATAACGGCGTTTACGATTCGGATTCAGGTAAATACGATTATTCACAAATGTTCCCCGTTACTCGTGGTACGGGTTATGTGAACGTTGTCAGAGAAGGAAGACTTAAATTTGCCTTTGCAAACAAAAAAGGCTTTTCTCTTAAGCAGGACGGAAAACTCGTCCCCATTGCAAAAGTTGTATTTACAGTCATCAACAGTTCAGGCTCGACCGATGTTAATAATAATTTTGAAGTATTATCTTTCTTAGAAGACAGTACATCAAACGAGTATGTAGTATGCTCTAACTCCGGAGGACTTGACCAGGACAACTATGACTATGTAACTTCGTTAAGCACAGGCGAATACGGCGCTCTTTTCTCAGTTATTGACCATATTGAAGTCATTGACGAAGGCTATGCCGCAACATGCACCGAAGACGGTCTTACCGATGGCTCGCACTGCGCGATCTGCGGGGATGTAATTAAGGCTCAAAAAACTATCCCCGCTAAGGGACACATCACTGTATATGATTCCGCTGTAAACGCGACATGTACCGAAACAGGTCTTACTTGGGGCAGCCACTGCTCTGTTTGTAACGAGGTAATTGTTGCGCAAGAGGTTATTCCCGCAAATGGACATACAGCTGTTAAAGATCGAGCGTTTGCTCCTACATGCACAAGAGTCGGTGTCACAGAAGGCAGTCACTGCTCGGTATGCGGCGAAGTGATTAATGAACAACAGGTGGTTCCTGCGACAGGACATACATCTGTTACAGATCCTGCGATTGCTCCCTCATGCTATGGTACAGGATATACTGAAGGCAGTCATTGTTCGAAATGTGGTATAATTCTCGTTGCACGGCAAATCGTTCCGGCAAAAGGACATACTCCGGTTGTTGATCCCGCTGTTCCCGCGACATGTTCACAGTATGGACTTACAGAAGGCAGTCATTGTTCAGATTGCGGCGAGATTTTTGTTGCGCAACAACACATTCCTACAAAGCTTCATACTTACGTAGTTGATCCCGGAATTCCTAATACATGTACAGAAAACGGTCTTACAGAAGGCGTTCACTGCTCTATATGCGGCGAAATTATCGTACCACAGAGAATTATTCAAGCTACTCATTTATATATTACAGATTACGCTTTAGATCCAACTTGTACAAAAACCGGACTTACAGAGGGAAGTCACTGCAGAAGATGCGGCGATGTACTCATAGCACAGCAGATAATTCCCGCTCTCGGACATCAAGATACATACGATGTACCCGGTTATGCGGCAACTTATTCATCAACAGGACTTACAGACGGCGTATTCTGCAAAACCTGTAATGATTGGGCGGTACCGCAGGAAGTGCTTCCCAAGCTTGTTCCCTCTCACCCGATCGGTGACTTAACAGGCGATGATAAAATAGATGTTCTTGACGCTTTAGATATCCAAAAATACGCTGCTGAGGAAATTACGCTAAACGAAGAAGAGTTTTATATAGCTGATGTCAACAATGACGGCTATGTTGATGTTTTAGACTCGATACTTGTTCAAAAGTATGCCGCCGAGTTGATCAACACTTTCCCAAAAACAAATTAAATTATTATATAAATAAGTTAAATTAAAGCACCCCCTGTCCTATTTATACTGACGTGACCCCCGAAAGTTGGACTTAATACTAACAAGCGTAGTAGTTTAGCGACTACTGCGCTTTTGT
The DNA here is from genome assembly GCA_045116595.1 of Ruminococcus sp. Classification (GTDB taxonomy): domain Bacteria; phylum Bacillota; class Clostridia; order Oscillospirales; family Acutalibacteraceae; genus Ruminococcoides. The sequence continues at coordinate 1,900 of JBGULZ010000142.1, forward strand.
TATGCAGCCAAAAGGTTGAGCCTATAGTTAACAGGACTTAGCCAACCGAGCTTTTGCTTGATTCGTTTCTCATTATAGTACTTAATGTATTTTTCAATTGCAGATTTGAGTTCTTCAAAGCTGTAATAGATTCTACCATAATACATTTCCTGCTTCATAATGCCAAAGAAATTCTCCATTACTGAATTGTCGTGACAAATGCCTTTTCGTGACATGCTCTGAAAGATTTTGTTTTCTTTCAAAGTAAGAACGTATGCTTTCATCTGGTATGCCCATCCTTGATCAGAGTGAAAAGTCCTGCGGTATAGGCAATCATTGGTTACAGCAATCGCTTCATTCAACGCTTTCATAATATTTTCGGCAGATGGACGTTGAGAAATTCCAAAGCTAATGATCTCACTATTGCACATATCCATAAACGGATCCAGATACAGCTTTTTAATACTCATATTACCTTTTTCATCGACATGGTAATATTTGAACTCTGTTGTATCTGTAGTGATCTTTTGATGTGGAATATTCGTATGAAATCTTCTGTTGATTCTATTTGGCGCCACTTTTCCTACCTTGCCGCGATAGGAACTATATTTTCTGCTTTTGTGCGTGAACGAAGTAACCTGTAATCCAAGCTTCCGAACGATTCTTTGAACCTTTTTCTTGTTAACCTTGAAGCCTCGGTTGCCTAACTCGCCTTTTATTCTGCGATAACCGAAGTCCTTGTGTTCTTCACGAATATTAAGAATTTCCTTTTCAATAGCTTCGTCAGGATTCTCCCGATCAAAACGTTTTTGCCAATACATATATGTTGACTTTGGAAAGTTCAGCACGGCAAGCAATTCTTTGAGTGTGAATTCTCCTCGGAGACTGTGGATTATCCGCGCTTGCCGTTCTTTGCCTCGTCCTCCAAACGCAGTCTCCTCAACTCTTTTAAATAGGCGTTCTCTATTCTTAATCGCAAATTTTCTTCTTCAAGCTGTCTCAGGTATTCTGCGTCAGCTTTTTCTTTTTCTGTTTGCGGTAATTGTTCTTTCTTTGGTTTTGCCACTTGTGGTTTCCGTCCTTTCCGCTTTGGACGTAACGCATCAGCTCCGACTATCCGGTAATCATTTACCCATTTTGTAACAATACTTGGATTGTTGATACCAACCGATAATGCCAATTCCCGATACGATACTTCTGTTGTTAAATACAATTCTACCACATGTAGCTTAAATTCAAAAGAGTAATTTTTCTTTTCTCTTGATCTTTTTAATCCTTCATCTCCAAATGTCTTGTACGAATCTACCCATTTCTGTATTTGCTTTTTATCC
>JBGULZ010000143.1:0-4529 GCA_045116595.1 Ruminococcus sp.
GTCTGTCAGTACGGCTGTGCGCAACGCTACATACGGCGCTTATCTGCCGTTTGAAGATGTTGTGGGCGAGTTTGTTAAGCAGCGCGACGAATCGCGTAATCCTATCTTTGACGTCAGCGTCAACTTTATGTGGAATCCGCCTGCTTACGATAAGGACGGTCTGAGCGTAGAGCTGTATTCTCCGCTTCAAAAAATGAGCCGCGATATCGGTATCGTTATCCGCAAGGGTGAAAAAGGACTTCACTTTATGGTTCAATACTCCTCAGAGCTCTTTGAGGATGCGGTTATTGAAAACTTTATCGGTCAGCTTAAGCACACCTTGAGCCTGCTCGGCAGCAACGCGAAAACCGTTCGCGACGTTTTGGCGCTTCCGGAGGAACAGAAAGCTGTGCTCGAAGGCTTCAAGACCGAGGCAAATGCTGAACTGACCGAGACTCTCTTACATAAATTATTCGAGCGCAGTGCGGCTGAAAACGCTGACAAGACCGCGTTGATCGCTAAGGACGCTGTCTTGACCTACCGCGAGCTCAACGATAAAGCTAATATTGTTGCTAATAACCTTATTGAAAAGGGTATCAAGACGGGCGACAGCGTAGCGCTCCTCCTCCCGAGAGAAAGCTGTTTCTTCGCATGTCTGTTCGGTGTCAATAAGGCAGGCGCGGCGTTTATCCCGTGCGATCCCCAGTATCCCGCCGACAGGATCAATCACATCATCGTCGACAGCGAGGCTTCGTTTATCATCACCACTAACGACAGGCTCGCCGATTATCCTGCGGTTAAGGCGATCGATGTGGCAGACATCCTTACAGGCAGCAACACGGAAAATCCCGATGTTGAAATGAGCGACCGTGAGCTCAGCTATATGATTTATACCTCGGGTTCAACGGGCAAGCCCAAGGGCGTTATGCTTCACCACAAGGGTATTTGCAACTACCTTATGCCGCATCCGGCTAATTCGCATATATACTATCTTAAAAATAACGTATCTACATATCTTTCGGTAACAACAGTATCGTTCGATATGTCGTTCAAGGAGCACACTGCTTCATTCTGTAACGGTAAAACCCTTGTGTTTGCCGCTGAGGATGAAATGAACGATCCGCGCGCTTTGGCTGAGCTGATGGAAAAATACGACGTTGACTGTATCAACGCCACTCCGTCCCGTTTACAGCAGTATATGGACTATGAGCCGTTCAAAAACGCGCTCGCCAAGTGTAAGCTCGTTATGTCGGGCGGCGAGGGTTATCCTATCGCTCTGCGCGACGATATCAGGAAGTGCTCGTCAGACGTTAAGATCGTCAACACCTACGGTCCTACGGAGATCACCGTATCCTGTAACGCGGCAGATCTTACCGACGCCGAGTATGTTACCGTCGGCAGACCGCTGCTCAACTACAACGAGATCATCGTCGATAAATTCGGCGATACGTCGCCCTACGGCGTGATAGGAGAGCTCTATATCGGCGGCGTGGGCGTTGCCAAGGGCTACAAAAACCTTCCCGAAAAAACCGCAGCGGCGTTTGTTGAGTATGATAACGCGCGTATGTACCGCTCGGGTGACTACGCAAAGTGGGATAAAGACGGCAACGTTCTAATCCTCGGCAGACTTGACAACCAGGTCAAGCTGAGAGGTCTGCGCATTGAGCTCGGTGAGATCGAGGGCTTGATCGCCGCTCAGCCAAGCATCAAAAAGGTTGCGGTAATTATCCGCAAGCTCAACGGTCAGGACAACCTCTGCGCTTATTTCACGGCAGATACGGAAATTGATATCGATGCTCTTCGCGACGAGCTCAAAAAGCACCTTACCCATTATATGGTTCCTACCGCTTATCTGCAGCTCAACGAAATGCCAATGACGGCAAACGGCAAAACCGACATCAAGCTTTTGCCCGATCCCGTTCCCGTAAGCCTCGGAGAATTTGTTGCTCCTGCCAACGCGACCGAAGAGTTCTTCTGTGAGTCATTTAAGAAGGCTCTCAAATTAGACCGCGTAGGCGCAACAGACGACTTCTTTGAAATCGGCGGAACATCGCTGATCGTCACCTCCGTAGTGCTCGACGCTTCCGAAAACGGATATGAGATCACCTACGGCGACGTATTCAAATACACCACTCCGCGCGCGCTGGCAGAGCTGTTTAAGGACGGAGAGGTCAACGATACCAATAAGCTGTTTGATTTTGACGATTACGACTATACAAAGATAAACGAACTACTTTCCAAAAACACAGTTGATGCATTTTTGTCCGAACCGCTCCGCGACGTCGGAAATGTTATGATCACCGGCGCGACGGGCTATATGGGCGCTCATTTGCTCGCGGAATTCCTTAAAACCGAGAAGGGCAAGGCGTACTGTATGATCCGTAAGGGCAAATTCGACACTGCCCGCGAGCGTTTGGAAAATATTATGTTCTACTACTTCGGCACGGATCTTGAGAAGGAATTTGAAGAGCGCGTCGAGGTAATAAACGGTGACGTAACAGATTATAAATTCTTTGAGCCGTTTGAAAGACTGCCTGTTAACACGGTTTTCAACTGCGCGGCAAATGTTAAGCATTTTTCAAACGGTACTGACATTGAGGATATCAACGTCGGCGGCGCTGTAAACTCCATCAAGCTGTGCGAAAAAACCGGAGCAAGGCTTATTCACTTCTCAACGGTTTCGGTTTCCGGCACAACAGATGATGTTGAAAAGCTCAGCCGCGGTGATCTTGACGAGCGGTCGCTGTACTTCGGTCAGACTCTCGACAATAAATACACCTCGTCAAAGCTGATGGGTGAGCGCAAGGTCCTTGAAGCTGCTGCGGACGGCTTGGACGCTAAGGTCATCCGCGTCGGCACGCTCGCGGCGCGTGAATCGGACGGTGAATTCCAGATCAACTTCCTCACCAACAACTTTATGGGCAGACTGCGCAGTTATAGCCTGCTCGGCTGCTTCCCGTATGCTATGATCGAAAACCAGGTTTGTATGGGACCGATCGACCGTTCCTGCGAAGCTTTCTTGAAGCTCGCAAAAACTCCGCAGGCTTGCTGTGTATTCAACGCGGTCAACAACCATACTCTGCCTCTCGGCGATATCATTCGTCAGATGAACAAAAGCGGCAATAACATTAAATTTGTTGAGTATGATGTATTTGCCGAGGCGCTCAACGAGGCGCAGAAGGATCCCGACAAGGCGGCTATTCTTTCGAGTATGACGGCGTATATGAACACCGCCCACGGCAAAAAGATCGTCGCGCTGCCCTGCAAAGCAAACTATACAACTCAAATTCTTGCTCGTATGGGCTTTTTCTGGAACGCGAGCAACGAAAAATATGTAAATGACTTTATCAACGTTCTGCGTGGCTTCCTGTTCTTCCGCAAGGATAACCTCAACCGATAAGAAGGGTATGAGCAATGAAACGAAAAGGTACACTTCTGAATAAAAAATATCGCAGTTTGTTAGTCGCTACGCTCGCTATGACTGCTTCAACTTACCTGTCGAGTATCTTAGACGGCATTATGGTCGGTCAAATACTCGGCACGGTACAGCTGTACGCCATCAATCTTACAACTTCCGTTATTTTTTTGAGAACTATTCCGATCGCGATGTTTACCTTTGGCGGCAATACGCTATCGGTCATCCACAAAAGTAAGCGCGACCAAAAGTCAGCCGACGCGGTGTTTACACTGTCGTTTTGGGCGGGGATACTCTCTACGGTTTTGATTTCAATAGTCGGTATCGCAACGATGGTCCCGACAGCTCAGCTTTTGGCTCAGGGCAAAGAAGAGCTTGTCGGATTGGTTATCGACTACCTTCTTCCGCTTTGGGTGCTTACTCCGCTTGTAGCTGTAGTAAACCAGACCGCGGCATACGCCAGAACCGATGGTTTGCGCAAGCTCGCGACCGCGCTACCGATAATCGCTAATGTTATCAATCTTATTTGCGATTACATCTATATGGGGATTTTCGGTTGGGGAGTCGCAGGAGCAGGCTGGGCTACCGTAACAGGGTATGTTGTCGGAGTATTCTTGACTCTGCTGTATTTCAAATCAAAAAAGCGCACTGTGCACTTTACGAAGGCAGCGCTTAAAAAGCTGAAAATGCTCGGAAAGATTTTCAGCGTAGGACTTCCTTCGGCGCTTATATATGTATGCAACTTCCTGCGGCTGTTTTTTACAAACGCTATTATCCTTTCATATACCGGTGTATTGGGCGGTAAGATCGCCTCGGTTTCATTTTCGCTTAACAGTCTTGCGTTTATTTTGGTAGAAGGCGCTTCAATGACGCTGCTTCCGATCCTCGGCGCTCTGTACGGCGAAAAAGACGCTAACGGTCAGCGTATAACACTGCGCTACGGTATGATCGTCACCGTTGCGCTGTCGGTGTTTGTACTTATAATTTCGGAGCTGTTTCCGGTTCAGCTCGCCTCGCTTTACGGACTTACCGATAAAGCTATTACCGATATTTTTTCGGTCACCTTCCGAATTTTCTCAATAAATATTCCGATTCTTGCTGTAATCTACGTAATGCGAACGTTTTTCCAGGCGAC
>JBGULZ010000144.1:0-3879 GCA_045116595.1 Ruminococcus sp.
ATTTTTCTTCCGCGGGAACGTCGTTTTTATCCTTTGTCTCGCCGAGAGTTATCGTCACGGTAAAGGTCGTGCCCTCACCCTTTTTGCTCTCGACCTCGATATGTCCGTTCATCAGCTCAACAAGGCTCTTGGTAATAGGCATTCCGAGTCCGGTGCTGCCGTAGCTCACCGATGAAGACGCGTTTTCCTGGCTGAAAGCGTCAAAAATCTGCGGGACAAACTCTTCGCTCATACCGATTCCGTTATCCTTAAAGGTGAGCTTGAGCGTCGCCTTACCTTCATACCTCCGTCCTTCCTCGATTTGGAAGATTATTTTTCCGCCCTTTGGCGTGAATTTGACCGAGTTGCCGAGGATATTGATCATTATCTGTTTCAGCTTTGTATCGTCGCCGACATAGTAATCATCGATATTTCCGATTTTTCTGCACTCGTAATCAATGCCTTTTTCGATGCATTGTCCGCCGATGATCGTATTGACCTGTTCGATGTTTTTCTTGAAAGAGAACACCTCATTGTTGATCGTCATACGACCCGATTCTATTCGTGACATATCGAGTATCTCGTTGATGATCTCGAGAAGATGCTGAGCGGACGACGCGGTTTTTTCAAGGTTCTCCCTGAGATTATCCGGGATATCGGACTCCTTGAGCGCGATACTGTTCAGTCCGATGATAGCGTTCATCGGGGTGCGGATCTCGTGGCTCATATTAGAAAGGAAAACGGTTTTTGCCTTGTTTGCCTGTTCCGCCTCGGCAAGCGCCTCGTTGAGCGCCTGTCTTTGCTCAAGCTCAACGCGGGTCTCCTGGTCAACGTCGATAAAGCACGCGCCGACGGTGCGGATCTCGCCGTCATCCCCCGGTCCGTTTACAGGCGCCAACTTACACACCTCATAGGATTCCTTACCGTTGATATTGACCATATATCTGTAAGAAATTGCAGGATTTACTTTTAGCCTTTCGCAGATATATTCAGGTCTGATAAACTGCAAAAACTCCTCACGAAATTGTTCAAGAACATAATTGTTGCAATAATCTGTAAGCGCCTCGAGGAAATCAAACGTATCTCCTGTTTTAAAACCGTCCATATCGGGGCGCGACTGGTAACAAACTCCCTGTTTTGTGTCAAGCTCAAAATAATAAACTCCGCGGTAATCCGACGCCAGAGCGTTTATCATACTAAGGACCTCGGAGTGGATATTTATAGTGTACTGCCTCAGTCCTTCTCTGACGCTGTGTATGCTCTGCGCTATCTCGCTCACGTTGCCCACCTTGCTTTGATCGGACCGGTTCGGCACAAAGTCGGGGTTGATCTCGCTGTTAAGCTCATCAATATCCGCCGCAACACTTGCAAGGTCTTCTTGGATAGCGCTCATCTGCTTGCGCGTTTTTGCTGTGAAAACAATGATCAAAACAGTACAGATGATAATAACAACAATGCAGTTTATCGCGATGGCGTTCGTCTGCTTTGCGATTTGCGCGTCAAACCAATCTGCGTCAAAGTCGACGGCAACGATCCCGGCGACATCTCCCTTGGAGTCAAAAACAGGGGTATATGCGCTGTAAAAATTTCCCCATGCGTCGCTGTACGGCTCATTGTCGACCGCCGGAGTTCCCTTTGCGGCTTTGGCGAGCGCGTCGGTATACACTATCGGGGTTCCGAATTCGCCCGGATCCTCAATGGTCGGGTCAACCGAGAAAACAAAGTGCGTATCGTCTACGGGCTTTATGCAGTAAATGTATTTTAGATCGATATTTTCCTGAAAAACCGCCAGTGTGTCATTGATTTTCTGATATTTCTCGGTTCCCTTATCCTCTTTTTTCAGCGATTCAAGGTCATCGCCGTTTATCATATCCGCCGCTGTATTTGAAATATCAAGCATACGGTTATGGATCAGGGTTTTCAGGGAATCCCGTGATTCGCTTATCAATACAATGCCGAGAATAATATTCGCGGCAAAAAGCAGCACGGCAATAATAACCGCGTTCTTTGCGGCAAAACCGGATTTTCTTTTTTTCATTATCTCTCCCCCTTGCGATGACAGATAATTGCCAAAAGGTTATATATAATAATGATAGCAAAAAACAATCAGTTTGTCTATACCGTTTTGTTGGTTTATAGGTTTATTTATGAATATGTCAACAAAAACAAATGCCGGCTCAAAACCGAAAGGATTTTGAGCCGGCATATCAATATTAAAATTTTTATCATTCAAGGAATGCCGCGCCGATGATTCCCGCGTCGTTGCCGAGGGTGCAGGTGCAGATAAGCGTCTGCTTGTCGTTGTGCTTGGTGTAGCGCTCTTCCTCGATTATCTTTCTGAGCGGACGGAGAAGGTTCTCGCCCTGGTTAGAAATTCCGCCGCCGATGCAGAGAACATCGGGCTGGAAGATGTTGATGATATTTACAAGACCCGTAGCAAGGTAGCCGAAGTACTCGTCAAGCACCTCCTGCGCGTCGGGATCGCCCGCCGCCGCAGCGTCAAACGCGGTCTTGCCGTTTACCTTGTTGATGTCGCCGTCTGCAACCTTGAGCATATAGCTGAAATCGAGCTTTTCTGAAAGTATCTTCTGCTTTGTCAGGTTGATAAGACCCGTCGCGGAGGCGTAAGCTTCCCAACAGCCCTTTCTTCCGCAGCCGCATTCCTTGCCGTCCTTAATGATTACCATATGGCCGAGCTCAGCGCCCGCGTAGTTTGAGCCGCTGTAGATTTTTCCGTTGATGATAATTCCGCCGCCTATGCCGGTTCCGAGGGTGATGGCAACGGCGTTCTTAGTACCCTTAGCGCTGCCCGCGAGGTACTCTCCGAGAGCTGCCGCGTTGGCGTCATTCTCGATAATTACCTTTTTATCAAGCCTTTCCGTCATCATCTTTACAACTTCCCAGTTGTGGAAGAACAGGTTTGCCGAATACTCGATCACACCTGTTTTCGGGTTAACGGCGCCGGGTACGCCGATACCGATGCTGTCGATTTCATCCATTGTGATGCCCGCTTTTTCTACCGCTTTTTTAGCGACCTCCGCCATACTGTCGCAGATCTCGCTTTCGGGACGGGGAATGTTGGTCTTACAGCTCGCTTTTGCTACGATCTTGTACTCCTCGTCTACTACGCCCGCTACAATGTTTGTACCGCCGAGGTCAATGCCTAATCTATACATAACAACTCTCCTTTTTTATTGTTTTCATATATAATCATAATAACATACATTATTTATTAAATCAACATTAATCTATCTGTTTTCAAAGTTTTTTTGCAAAAAACAGGGGCAGCTTTCGCTGTCCCTGTAATTGTTATTTTTATGAGAAATTGTATGAATAGTTCGGGGCTTCTTTTGTGATCTGGATGTCGTGAGGATGGCTTTCTCTGAGTCCTGCGCCGGAGATATGGACAAAGTGTGCTTTCTCGTGGAGCTCGGCAATAGTCGCGCATCCGGTATAACCCATACCTGCCTTTAAGCCGCCCATAAGCTGGTAAACGGTGTCTGAGAGAAGTCCCTTGTAAGGTACTCTTCCCTCTACGCCCTCGGGAACGAACTTGCGGTTGCTCGCCTGGAAATAACGGTCCGCGCTGCCCTTGCCCATAGCGCCGAGGCTGCCCATTCCGCGGTAGACCTTGAACTGTCTGCCCTGATAGATCTCGTTCTCTCCGGGGCTTTCTTCACAACCCGCTACAAGCGAGCCGACCATTACTACGTTACCGCCCGCGGCAAGCGCCTTGACGATGTCTCCGCTGTACTTGATACCGCCGTCGGCGATTACGGGGATTCCCGACTTTGCCGCCTCGCAAGCCGCGTCATAGATCGCAGTGATCTGCGGTACGCCAATACCCGCTACGATCCTTGTTGTGCAGATAGAGCCGGGGCCAATACCTACCTTTACGGC
>JBGULZ010000145.1:0-2906 GCA_045116595.1 Ruminococcus sp.
AAATCGGCACGCTTCGGCGTGCCGTTAATTTTTGGCGGGGGCGGTGGGATTCGAACAGCCCGTTAAGAAAACTTCACAGTGTGAAGTTTTTAGGGCGCCGAGATATACACGCAATATCACATTATACACGCCGCATAAAACGAGCAGGAACATAGCACATTATTGAAACGTATACCGTCTAAATCGGCACGCTTCGGCGTGCCGTTAATTTTTGGCGGAGACGGTGGGATTCGAACAGCCCGTTAATTACCGTTTAATAATTGAATGCTTAAACGTTTTTATCTGTTGAATATAATCTAATCATATGATATACTGAATTTGTCGATTTACTTCTAAATAAGCTTAATGGTATTAATAATATGAAAAAAACTAATCCCGATGAGGTAAAAAAAATAATAAAAAAAGCTGCTGAAGATTTGATTTATCTGCTGAGCTGCGCTTTTAACGGGGAAGTGCCGGACATAGGTAGGTGCAAAGCAATGGATTTGCATAATGTGTACCAGCTTGCGTCATTGCATTTTCTCGCGGTAGCTGCCGCATTTGCGTTGGAGCAGGTAATGGAGCTTCCGCATGAATTTGACCAGGCAAAGAAAAAGGCGATCTGAAAAATATCTTTATTTGAGATAGAGCGGTCGGCTGTCTTGGGCGAATTTGAAAAGGCAGGGATTTGGTATCTTCCGCTAAAGGGTATTGTATTGGGAAAGTATTACCCAAAAACCGCTATGCGTGAGATGTCGGACAACGATATCCTCTGTGATCCTAAAAGAGTAGATGATGTCAGACCGATAATGGAGCGCCGCGGGTATAGCTATGAACGCTTTGAGGAATATAACGAGGATGTTTATAAAAGGCCACCGACGATGGTTTTTGAGATCCACCGCACTTTGTTTATTGAAAAAAACAGCGTGGTGTTATCCGGTTATTATAAGGATATAGAGGATAGGCTTGTTAAAGTTTCCGGTTGCGGCTATAAGCTTTCCGATGAGGATTTTTATATCTATTTGCTCTCTCATATGTACAAGCATTACAGCAACAGGGGAACCGGACTGCGCTCGCTCGCGGATATTTATGTATTTCTGGATAAATTCGCCGATACGCTCGATAGAGAATATATTGACGCAGAGCTTGAAAAAATCAAGCTTGTCGATTTTGAGCGTATGGTAAGTTCATTGTCAAAAAAAGTGTTTACAAATGCTGATTTGACCGATAAAGAAGAAAAAATGCTCGATTACTTTATTTTTTCCTGCGTATACGGCAATACGGATATCGCGGAGACGAATAAGTATTTACGGGCGATGGATCACGATCTAAGTGATAAGTCAAAAAGAAAATATTTTCGCAGCCGCGTTTTTATTTCCGGCGAAAAGCTTGAAAAAAACTATCCGTTTGTAAATAAGCACAGGATATTATATCCCGCCCTTGTGTTGTATAGACCGATAAAGGGGCTTATAGTCCGTCCAAAGTCGATTTTCGGGGAATACAGAAAGGTCAAAAAGCTTAAAAAGGAAGACTGAGACGGTATTGATATTTTAAGTGTTTTGATTTATAATATAGAAAAGTTAAATGAAGAGGTAATTTATGGAATTGTTCAAGGGACGTCCTGCCGATGTTTCGGGCAGGGAGGAAAGAGAGATTGCGGTTTATGACTGCCTTGATTCGCTGAATATCGAATATTTCAGAGTAGACCACGAGGTCGCTATGACTATGGAGGACTGCAAGGCGATAGATGAGGTTTTGGGCGCGGTGATGTGCAAGAATCTTTTTCTTTGCAACCGTCAAAAGACTAAATTCTATCTTTTGATCATGCCCGCTGACAAGCCGTTCAAGACAAAGGAGCTGTCATCCCAGATAGGCTCGGCAAGGCTTTCTTTTGCGTCAGCTGACAAAATGCTTGAGTATCTTGATATCAACCCCGGAGCGGTGAGCGTTATGGGTCTTAAAAATGATACCGAAAACGATGTCAGCTTTATAGTGGACGAGGATCTTCTTAAGGATGAGTATATCGGCTGTCATCCGTGTGTCAATACCTCAAGTCTTAAGATAAAGACAGACGACCTTATAAATGTTTTTCTTCCGTTTACAAAGCACACGATGTCGGTTGTGAAGCTCGTTGGAGAATAAGGTGATATTATGATAAAAAGGCTTATTTGCGTTGTTTTCTCGGCGGCGCTTCTTTTGTGTTTTATACCGTCCGCCGGTGCGGAGGAAGCACCCGATTCCGACGCGGTAATATCCCAAAACGAGGAGTTTGTGCCCTTGTATACGACTTCGCCCGACAGCACTCTGAAAAATCATTCGAATGATATGACCGAGGAGCAGGGGATATTCTTTTATACACAGACAACTTTCCTCGCGCTTATCGCAGGCTATTTGATAATATTCAAGATAAAGTGTATTCCAAAGGGTGAAAGGATGCACCGCAGAAGAAAACTCAACGAATAACGATTTTGGAGGATATGTTATGAAAAAGTTTTTGGCCGCGGCAGCTATGGTTTTGGCAACTGCAGTGACCGTTTCTTCCGTTCCGGCAGTATCCGCGGCGGAGGTCAACGATGTACCTATGGGCGTGTATTCCGTTGTGACCGATGATGACGGCACCGAACAGATGGTTGGCGCGCCCGATGAAAATGAAGTTGAGAACGCTCAGGAGTACGAGCTCTATGTTGACCGTAAAGAGGTTTTGAGCGTAGGCGCTTCGGGCGATTCAAGCAAGAGATACCACGTGGATTTTATGCTCCCTGATACCACCAACGAGGTGTATCTCACAGGGCTTAGCGCCGATAAAGTTGAGGAGATACAGCAGAAGATAATTGATTCCTACGTCGAGGGAGAGCCGTTCGATTTTAATGATCTGGATTTCATCGACGCGGAGAAACTGGTTCCGGGCAACAGCGACAGCAATCTTT
>JBGULZ010000146.1:0-4507 GCA_045116595.1 Ruminococcus sp.
CTTGTCTTTTTCGGCAACGCCTTTTTCCATATCTGCTTTCATATCTTCAAGCTTTTGCGCGAGTTTATCATCAGCGAGAGCGAGCATTTCTACCGCAAGGATAGCGGCGTTAGCGGCTCCGTCGATCGCAACCGTTGCAACGGGGATACCCGTGGGCATCATTACAGTCGCCAAAAGCGCGTCCATTCCGTCAAGCTGGGCTGATTTGCAGGGAATACCGATCACGGGCAAGGTCGTTTTTGCCGCGAGTACACCCGCTAAATGTGCTGCCATTCCTGCCGCCGCGATGATAACGCCAAAGCCGTTCTGCTTAGCGTTTGCGGAAAAGTTTATCGCCGCGTCGGGCGTTCTGTGAGCGCTCATTACATGAACCTCATACGGAACGTCAAATTCTTTTAGCTTTTTTACCGTCTTTGATACAACGGGAAAATCGCTGTCTGAACCCATTATGATTGCTACCTTTTTCATATCATTACTCCTTAAAACATTACTTTGATTTTTGAGCAAATTTTAACTTATATATTATATAAAAAATCGAGTAAAATTTCAATAGCGTAAAAGAATTATAACTTTTAAATTAAAACAATAAAAAGGCAGGATCGACCTGCCCTTTTAGATATTAATTTTATTTGTCTTTATTCAATTCCTCGAGAGTTTCGGGATCTCGCATATGCGGAAACAGAACCTTCATTCTGTCGTCGTTAAAGTGCATATCAATATAGACCTCGTATTTATTTGTGGGAGGATTGCCCATAGCGCGTTGATTGTAGCGGTAAATTGCCGATACCGTAATGACAGCGTTATACACCATAAAAATAAACACGACAACAACTATGACGGAGCCCTGCTTTTTTGGTATCTTCTCGATCAGCCTTGAAGTAAAGGGATAGATGTACCTCAGCCATATCAAGCCTAAAAAGCCCCAGAAAAACGAATACAGCAAGCACGTTCTGCCGCCGATATTAAGCGGCATATCGCTGTAGTCCCAAGAAACGGTCCCTAAAAATGTCTCTTGCGCCCATGAGCAGATGAATTCAAAAAACGCTCCCAGTGCCGCACTGATAATAAATACAAGGGTATCGCTGAGCTTGTAGAGCTTGTAGAGCACAAGGGTCATAAGTACAGCTCCGCCGCCGTATACAGGGATAAACGGACCGTAGACCACTCCTACTCTAAGCTCAAAATGTCCTTCTACAACGAGCGCGTAGACGGTTTCGATACAAAAGCCGACAAATGAACCCAAAAGCAAAAGAATAAAAAGCTTTGCGAAACAAAGACCGGAAGCAAACGGTTTATCCTCTTTATTCTCATAATATGGCTCATACTGCTTGTTGTTTTCCTCTTTGACCTCGTCAAGCTTATCCTTTACCTTTTTGATATAAGCTGTTCTGCGAAGCTCGGGAAAGGCGTTGGTCATTCTTTTTCGCAAAATATTTAATGTAAATATTTTATTATAGTTTGATTCAAGCTCTTTTAACTGCTCTTCGGACACATCATCATTTAAAAATTCCGAATCGTACTTTGCGGTGGTTATCCTCTTTTTCAGCCTGAATATCGTAATAAAAGAGAATATATAGTCGATAAGTATCGCCAGCGCGATCGACAGAGATATAATCATACTGATTAGATCAGGTATCTGATCGATAAGCAGCTTTATAAGCGGTATCAGCATTTTTACGGAGAAAGCTCCGCCCAAGCCCAGCACCAGTATAAAAGGTATCGTCAAATAACTGCCGATATTAAAGCGCATGGAAGAAAAATCCCAAGGCTTGCAGCCGAGGATCTTTTTGCCCAAAAATCCTGCTAACAGAGTAAAAAACGATAAGATCAGCGCAGAACCGACAAACAGAATAAAAAAGTTGTGGGTCAAGGGACTTAACAAAAGCCAGCAAATCAACGCTCCCGCTCCGTAAGCCGGACAAAACGGGAGTGTTAAAAAGCCCTCGTTATAAAACTTTTTTTCGCTTATATAATGATACAATCCGCTGAAAAGCCAGCCGAGAAATGAAATTATTATAAAGTACCAAAGAAGTTCTATCCAGTACAAATAATCACCTGTGGTTTTCTGTTATTTTTCGTCTTTCCAGATTTCTTTTATAGCGGTAACGCTGCCCGCGAGCCCCTGGATATCGGAAGGAATAATAATCTTTGTAGCCTTGCCGTCAGCGGCTTTTTCGAACGCTTCAAGGCTCTTGAGTTGAATGATCTTATCAGTCGGAGCAGCTTCGTTGAGCATTCTTAAAGCGTCGGCGTTAGCCTTTTGTACGGTGAGGATAGCCTCAGCTTCACCCTGTGCTTCACGGATCTTCTGTTCCTTAACGGCGTCAGCCTTTAAAATAGCGGACTCCTTAAGACCTTCGGCAACAAGGATCTGGCTGCGCTTTTCACCCTCCGCGTCAAGGATGCGCGCACGTCTTTCACGCTCTGCCTTCATCTGCTTCTCCATTGCGTCTTGGATCTCGCGGGGCGGAAGGATGTTCTTGAGCTCTACGCGGATAACGCGGATACCCCATGCGTCGGTAGCCTCGTCAAGGATGATCCTGATTTTGTCATTGATAGTATCGCGCGATGTAAGGGTGTTATCAAGCTCCAGATCGCCGATGATGTTCCTCAGAGTTGTGGCTGTGAGGTTTTCGATAGCGCTCAAAGGACGCTCTACGCCGTAGGTATAGAGCTTTGGGTCGGTTATCTCAAAATAAACGACAGTGTCGATCTGCATCGTTACGTTATCGCGTGTGATAACGGGCTGCGGCGGGAAATCAACTACCTGCTCTTTGAGCGATACTCTCTTTGATATCCTGTCGATAAACGGGACTTTAAGGTGAAGTCCGGTCTCCCAAGTAACATGGTATGTTCCGAGGCGCTCAATAACAAACGCGTGCGCCTGCGGTACTACTTTGATATTGCGTACAATAAGAATCAATATTATCAATGCTATTATACAAATTACAACTATTCCTATGATCGATCCCATAATTAATCCTCCTTATTTTCGGGCTCAACATTTAGTTTTACGCCTTCTATGGAAAGCACCTTTATTTTGCTGTCTTTAAGAACGGGTGCGGATTTTGAAACCGCGCTCCAGGTCTCTCCCATTACCTTGACCTGACCGACATCATCAACGGATTTTATATCCGATATAACGATACCGGTTTTTCCGATAAGTCTGTCGGCGTTTGTTCCGACGATGTCCTTTTTCTTTTTTAGCTTCTTTACAAGCGGCCTTGTAATAAGCAAGGCTGCCGCCGAAAAAGCCAAGAAAACTATCAGCTGGATAAAAATATTCGGCGTGAATATCGTTGTGACAGCCGCCGCGACCGCGCCGATAACAAACCAGATAGACACCAGCTGGGTGGTAGCCGCCTCACAAATCGCCATCAGTACGGCAAAGCCGATCCAAATAAACGGCATATATTTTTCCATATCACCGCTCCTTTCAAATTCAACTGAATAAATAATACCACATTGTATAATTACAGTCAATTATATTTCTAATAACGCTACACTTTTTTATTATTATATGTTATAATAAAGCATATATTTAGATTGAAGGTGATCCTTATGTTATTTAATACCTTTGATGAGGGTATCGCCCCGGGCGGTCTCAGAAGTAAACACGAGATAAAAACATTGATTTGCTATATTTATTATTCTGTAAAAGAAAATTTAAGCAGAGATTTGATCATAGAGGCAATAAGAGAAGACGAGCTTGCGAACTTTTTTGAAGTCAGCGCGGCTTTTGATGAGCTTGTTGCGGACAAAAACCTTGTTGAAAGCGAAATCGACGACGGGGTTCTTACCTATACGCTGAGTGATAACGGCAGGATGATAGCCCAGCAGCTTGACTCTACCCTCGCCTATTCGGTCAAGGACAAGGCTCTTAAATGCGCGATCAAGCTTCTTGCCGACAGAAAAACCGCAAGGGAAAACTTTGTTGATATTGAAAAGACCGAAAACGGATTTAATGTTAAATGCACGGTTTCTGGCGGAGATGTTGACCTATTGAGTTTTACGCTTTACGCTCCCGATATCGACCAGGCCGAGATTATCAAGCAAAGCTTTTTGAGCTATCCTTCAACGGTCTACAAAACCATGCTCGCGCTTATGACTAAGGATATTGATAACGTCGGCGGCGCGCTTGAAGAGGTTTACGGGGTCAATTGATTCATAATACAAGCAAAAAAGCGCTGCCGGCTTGGCAGCGTTTTCGTTTATAAAAAAATATTAAGTATGAGCATCAGCGCGACGCCCGGAACTCCGCCGATCACCGAAACCATTATCGACAGCAGGCTTACCGGTATGTAAACGCCTGTAAAGCCGGAACAAAGGTCAACGGCGGTCAGTGCTAACGCACCGATGATCATTGAGAGCAGCGCCCGTTTTACCGGGTGCTTTTTTCTTGAAAAAAAGTGAATAACGGAAAAAACAAATAAACATCCGAAAAATACAGACGCAATTCCCCACAAAGGCATATGAACATCTCCGAAACAAAAATAGACTGCCGGTA
>JBGULZ010000147.1:0-11767 GCA_045116595.1 Ruminococcus sp.
TAAAATTCGTCCCTGTACGCTTTTGCGTGCAGGGATTTTTATTTTGTACTTAATGATAATTTTATAGGAGGAAACTATGGACAACAAAATTGAAGTCTTGAGAGAAGAAATCAAGCAAAGAGTCAATTCCGCCCGTGACCTTGCCGAGATCGACAAGGCGAGGGTAGAGTACCTGGGCAAAAAGGGAAGCATCACCGCTTTGCTCAAGGGAATGAAAGACCTTTCACACGAGGAGAGAAAGACCTTCGGCGCGGAGGTGAACAAGCTCAAAGCTGCCGCCGCTAAGAGGATCGAGGAGAGGGTAGAGGAGCTCAAAAAGCTGCAGATCGAGGCAGAGATCAACTCTATGCCCACGTTCGACATCACCGCTCCCGCTGACCTGACCCGCGGCTCATATC
The DNA here is from genome assembly GCA_045116595.1 of Ruminococcus sp. Lineage (GTDB taxonomy): Bacteria > Bacillota > Clostridia > Oscillospirales > Acutalibacteraceae > Ruminococcoides. The sequence continues at coordinate 399 of JBGULZ010000147.1, forward strand.
ATCCGATCACGCTTGTTCAGCGCCAGTGCGAGACTATTTTTAAGTCGATGGGCTTTACCGTTGAGGATTACCCCGAGGTCGTTACCGACTACGAGTGCTTTGAGTCGGTCAACATCCCCAAGCACCATCCCGCGCGCGATATGCAGGACACTTATTATTTGGAGAACGGCCAGCTGTTAAAGTCGCAGACCTCCGCGGCGCAGAACGCTATCCTCAAAAAATACGTCAAAAACCTCAAAGAAAACGGCGTGCCGATCAAGGCGATATTCCCCGGCCGCTGCTTTAGAAACGAGGCTACCGACGCCAGCCACGAGAACACCTTCTTCCAGATGGAGGGTATGATGGTTGACAAGGATATATCTATCTCCAACCTTATCTTCTTTATGAAAACAATGCTCTCGGAGGTGTTCCAAAGAGATGTTAAGGTCCGTCTGCGTCCCGGATTTTTCCCGTTCGTAGAACCGGGCTTTGAGCTCGATATCAACTGCGAGATCTGCGGCGGTACAGGCTGCTCATCGTGCAAGCACAGCGGATGGCTGGAGCTCTGCCCCTGCGGAATGATCCACCCCAACGTGCTCAAAGAGGGCGGTATCGACCCCGAGGAGTACACGGGCTTTGCGTTTGGCCTCGGACTCACAAGGCTTGCGATGATGAAGTACAAGGTCAAGGATATTCGTGACTTAAACAGCGGCAGCTTAAAGGCTCTCGCTCAGTTTACAGACGACGATAACTGATAGGGAGGTATAAGTATGTTTTTATCAATGAACTGGATCTCGGATTTTGTTGATTTTACAGGTCTTGACAAGATCGAGCTGATCCACAAGTTTTCTCTGTCTACCGCCGAGGTGGAAAACGAGATTTTCTATAAGGGTTCGGATTTGAGCGGCGTTGTTGTTGCCGAGATCAAATCAATCGAAGATCACCCCGAATCAAAAAAGCTGCACCTGCTCAAGGTCGATGCAGGCGAGGATGAGCTTACAGACGTTGTCTGCGGCGCGCCCAATGTAAGAGTAGGTATGAAGACCGCGTTTGCTAAGGTCGGCGCAAAGCTCGGCGAGATCGAGATCGCTCCCCGTCCGCTCGCGGGACATATGTCATACGGAATGTGCTGCAGCGAGTCCGAGCTCGGCATCAGCGACGACCATTCCGGCATTATGGATATAACCGAGGACGTCGCGAACGGAACCGACATCAAGGATGTTTACGAGATAGACGATATCGTGTTTGAGGTCGACAACAAGTCGCTCACAAACCGCCCCGACCTCTGGGGTCACTACGGTATCGCGCGCGAGTTCGCTGCCCTTTGCGGCAGAGAGCTAAAGCCGCTAAGCGTTGAGGAGCTTAAAGCTTATGACGAGCTCCAAAAGGTAGATATGAAGATCGAGGATCCGCTTTGCCAGCGCTACAGCTGCCTTCAGGTTGAGAACATCACAAGGAGCGTCAGCCCCGTTAATATGCGTATCCGTCTGTTCTACTGCGGAATGAGGGGGATCAACTTCCTCGCCGACCTCACGAACTACCTTATGCTCGAGATGGGTCAGCCGATGCACGCGTTTGACTCGCGCAAGGTCGAGAATATCAGGATCAAGCGCTTTGACAAGCCGTTTGTATTCAAAACCCTTGACGAGGTCGAGAGGAATATCGACGAGAATACACTGATGATCTGCAACGGCGACCAGCCTGTGGCTATCGCGGGAATCATGGGCGGACTTGACTCCGAGATCGTTGAGGACACAACCAAGCTCACCCTTGAATCCGCGACGTTTGACGCGGCGTCTATCCGCAAGTCAACGGTAAGGCTTTCTCACCGCACGGATTCCTCTATGCGCTATGAAAAGAGCCTTGACCCCGAGATGACCGTTACAGCCATCGCGAGATTTTTGTATCTGCTCAAGCAGTATGACAGCGGCGTAAAGGTCGTATCGGCTCTCACGGACGAGTACGCGTTCAAGTACGACACGGTCGAGCTCACCTTTGACAAGGCGTTTGTTGACCGCTACACCGGTATCGAGATCGACAACGACACTATCGTAAAAACGCTGACGAGCCTCGGCTTCAAGGTCGAGCTCAGCGGCGATACCTTTGACGTTGTAGTTCCCTCTTGGAGAGCGACAAAGGACGTCACGATAAAGGCTGACATAATCGAAGAGATCACCCGTATCTACGGCTACGATAATTTTGAGATCAACACCACCCGTTCTCCGCTTTACCCTGTGAGGATGGATGTTGTAAAGGAAAACGAGGATAAGATCAAGGACATCCTTGTTAAGCGCTACAGCCTGCACGAGCTCCACTCCTACGTCTGGGCGTATTATGACGAGCTCAAGGAGCTCGGTATCGAGGTCGAGCCCAATATCAGGCTCGCGAACGCGACCAATCCCAATATCGAGACTATCAGAAGGTCGATGATCCCCACCCAGCTTTGCCAGGTAAAGATCAACACAGGCTACGCTCCCGAGTTCGGTATCTTTGAGATCGGCAGAGTCGTTGAGGGCGTTGACGAGAACAACCTCTGCTTTGAGAGGAAGAAGCTCGCGATCACCCTGTTCAGCAAGCTCAAGGACATCCGTGACCTTTACTTTGATCTCAGAGATATCCTCGCCGTTGTCACCGACGATATCAAACATACTCAGCTCGAGTTCAGACCAATCGACGCCGAGCACGACTACGAGCATCCGATCAACCTTAATATGATTATCCTCGATGGCAAGAGGATCGGCAAGATCGGTATCGTTCACCCGACCGTCTGCAAGGCTATCGACAAAAAGGCGGCTATCGTCTTTGCCGAGCTCGATATGGAGACCTTCGCGCAGACAGAGAACGCTTCTATCGTCTATGAGGAGCCCTCAAAGTTCCCGCCGATGGATTATGATCTGTCTGTGATCGTACCCAACACCGTGTATTTCAGCGACCTTGCCAAGTGCTGGAAGGGCGAGGGAGAGGACATCCTCAAAAACGTCAAGATAGTCGATACCTACGACACCGAGACCCTGCACAGTATTACGATAAGATTTGAATTTTCGTCCAATGAGCGCACGCTTTCGTCCGCGGAGGTTCAGGCGATTATGGACAGGATTATTGGTAATCTCAGAGGCATCAACGTAAATTTACGGTAAACACTTGAAATTTTGACAAAAGTAATATATAATTAAATAGAATATCGGGAGGTGTTTTAAGTATGTTAGATAAAACTATGATTTTCTCGCTCGGCGAGGAAAAGGATGATCAGATCAAAGCAGGGCTTACGATCGTTTATGACGCGCTTAGGCAAAAGGGTTATAATCCGATCAACCAGATAGTGGGTTATATCCTCAGCGAGGATCCCACATATATCACGACCTACAATAATGCCCGCAACATCATCAGCAAAATAGACCGTGACGACCTACTTGAAGCACTGGTAAAATCTTACCTGAATGTATAAGTCAGGTCAATGAAAGGATGATGCCCTGTGGCAGAGGCCAAAAAGGAAAAGGAGTTTTCTACCTATAAGGGAAGACCCCTTGTTCGCTGCGGCGACGAGATATATTACGGCAATATGGAAGAGCCTTATGTAATAAGGATGCAGATAAAGTCCAAAAAGGAGCAGAACGGTATCGAGATAGCCGATAAAGTCTCGATCCAGCTTATGGCTACCGACCCGTACCTCTCACCGCGCAAGCAGCTTGTTAAGTCAAGCGAGAAAAAGGGACTGTTTTTGGCAATGGATATAGCCGATATCTGGCTCAACCGCGCCTTGGCAGGCAAAATGTAGTCGCGGCGGCGACACCGGTCGTTGCGACGACACCGCAAATCCGCCTTTGGAAAGGTTGTTGTTATCGACGACCTTTGCATAACGGCGGGTCAAAAGTTTGATTTAGTATCAACTGAATATCAAAAAGAAAACGGAGCTGAAAAAGCTCCGTTTTTTGTCGTTGTGATGTTTTCCTTAACGCACATTTAAAGGCTCCCCCAACGCGCAGTTGCGCTTTGGGGGAGCTGTCGCGTACGGCTTTTAGCCGTACAATGCGACTGAGGGGGCGGAGCGGTTGTTTATGCCACGTTACGATTAACAAAAACTAATGTCACGCTGATTAATACGAAGCCCCCTCCGCCGCTTTAAAGCGGCACCTCCCCCGAAACAAGTGTCGGGGGAGGCTTTAAAAGGGATAAGCGATTTATTCCGACTTCAAATTCATCGCGTTTTTGACAGCAGAAGGGACATAGTGCTTATCCTTATCGACAACGCCGCTGAGGAAATAATCCCTTTGGAGCTTGTAAACGCTCTGGTAATTATCCGCAAGCGAGGGGTCAAAGCGCACGTCTGTGGGCTTGAAGTAGGTGAGATAATACTTTGTTCCGTCAACAGTGACCGAGCCTGCGGGGTAGTCGATATGGTCTCCGCGTGATTCTTCGCTTGTCGCGGTTACCGTAAACAGCATTCCGAAGCCGGACATACCGTGGTCTTCGCCGTAATCATAATTAGTCTTTTCGTAGAACGCAAGGCTGTAAAGTCCGTTGTTCGTACCGCCCTTTGCGTAGACCTTTCCGACCCACTTGGGCACGGTGAAGGTGATGCCGAGGTAAGAATCGTGATATTTTTCGTTGTCCACAAGAACAGCGCTTCCGTTTGATTCGGTGCTGTATTTGGGCGTGGGAGCAGCGGTAGTCGGTTCTGCGGTAGTCGGAGCCGCGGTCGTGGCTTCAACCGTGGTGGGCTGAGCGGTGGTGGGCTGAGCGGTGGTGGGCTCCTGCGTCACATAAACGGTTTGTACAACTGTTTCGGGCTGAGGATCCAAAACCCTTCTTATGATCCCGCAGCCTGAGAGAGAAGCTGCGGCGATTGCCGCGGCAAGTATAACAAGCGCTGTTGTTTTCAGCTTTTTCATAAATAAAACCTCCGGTAAAAAAAGGGGCAAATCCGCAGATTTGCCCTAATGATATCAGTCTATTTCTACCATTACCTTTTCCTCGGTGCGGATGGACGCACTGCGGGCTATTGTACGGATAGCCTTGGCGATCCTGCCCTGCTTGCCGATGATTCTGCCCATATCGTCCTCTGCAACGTGGATGTGGTAAACTGTTACGCCTTCCTCGTTGGGCTCGTCTCTGTCAACCTTGACGGAGTCGGGATCGTCAACAAGTCCTCTGGCGATGATAGCAAGTAATTCCTGCATAATAGTTTCCTTTCTCGATGACTATTGATTAGTCGATGATGCCGTTTTTCTTAAGGAGAGCCTTAACTGTGTCAGTGGGCTGAGCGCCGTTGGCGATCCACTTCTTAACAGCCTCTGCGTCAACCTTGAACTCCGAGGGGTTCTTGAGGATGTCGTAAGTACCGATCTCTTCAATAAAACGTCCGTTTCTGGGGTATCTTGAATCTGCTACTACTACTCTGTAATAAGGAGCTTTCTTTGAACCCATTCTTCTAAGTCTGATTTTTACTGCCATAATTTACACCTCTAATAAAATATTTTGATTATTTATCTTCACCAATAAAAGTTACTGGTTGAATACTTTAGTTGCTTGCCTGTGTTTAGAACGGAGGCATTCCGCCCATACCGCCCGTGCCTCCCATACCGTCAAGCGGCATTCCGCCGAGTCCGGGGAGCATTTTCTTTCTGCGGCGCTTTTTGGAGCCGCCCTTGTTGTTCATCTGCTTGATCATTTTCTGCATCTGATCGAGCTGTTTGAGCAGACGGTTGACCTCTTCGACTGTTCTGCCCGAGCCCGCCGCGATCCTGCGCTTGCGCGAGGGATTGATAACGGAGGGGTTGCTCCTCTCCTCGGGGGTCATAGACAGGATTATCGCCTGCAGCCAGTCGATCTGTCTGTCGTCGATGTCCGCGTCGTCAAGCTGATTGCCGATCCCGGGGATCTTTGAGAGGATACCCTTTAGCGGACCCATCTTTTTGATCTGGTCAAACTGGTCGTAAAGGTCGTTGAAGTCAAAGCGGTTGGTCATCAGCTTTTTAGCCATTTCCTCCGCTTTTTTCTCGTCGAGCTTGTTTTGCGCGTCCTCGATCAGCGTCAGCACGTCGCCCATTCCGAGGATACGGCTCGCCATACGATCGGGGTGGAACACCTCGAGGTCGTCGAGCTTTTCGCCCGTACCGGCGAACTTGATCGGCTTGCCCGTAACTTCCTTGACCGAAAGCGCGGCGCCGCCTCTGGTGTCGCCGTCGAGCTTTGTGAGGATAACGCCCGTGACTTCGAGCATATCGTTAAAGCTCTTTGCCACGTTGACCGCGTCCTGACCGGTCATAGAGTCGATAACAAGGAGTATCTCGTCGGGATTGACCGTCTCCTTGATATCCTTAAGCTCGTTCATCAGCACCTCATCGATATGCAGACGTCCAGCTGTATCGAGGATGATTACGTCATTACCGTAATCCCTTGCGTGCTTGACCGCTTCCTGCGCGATTTTTACGGGGTTTTCGGTTCCCATCTCAAAAACGGGGACCTCCGCCTTGGCGCCGACTACCTTTAACTGGTCGATAGCCGCGGGTCTGTAGATATCGCAGGCTACAAGCATAGGCCTGTGGTTTTGCGCCTTTAACATCTTGGCGAGCTTTGCGGAGTGGGTGGTTTTACCTGAACCCTGCAAGCCGCACATCATAATGATCGTCGGGGGCTTGGAGGCAAATTCAAGCCTCTCGTTTTCGCCGCCCATAAGTGCGGTAAGCTCCTCGTCAACGATTTTTATTACCATCTGCGCGGGAGTCAGGCTCTCCATTACGTCCTGTCCGACCGCGCGCTCGGTGACTTTGTTTGTAAAATCCTTGGCAACCTTGTAGTTAACGTCCGCTTCAAGCAGCGCGAGCCTTACCTCGCGCATTGCCTGCTTAACGTCGTCTTCGCTAAGCTTGCCCTTGCCCTTTAACTTTTTGAACGCATTGCTGAGCTTATCGGCAAGTCCTTCAAATGCCATAAGATCACCTCAAATCTTTATTCCTTCAGTCCCTGCGCTTCAAGCTCTATGCTTTTTGCGAGGGATTTGATTTTTTCATCTTCTGTGCCGCCGCCGATCTGTTTTGCCGCGTCTGTGATGCGGTCAAGCCCCTGCTCGAGTTCTCTGAAACGCTTTAGCATACCGAGCTTTTCTTCAAGCTCAAACAGGTTTTGCTCGCAGCGTTTTATTCTGTCACGTACGCCCTGGCGTGTGATGCCTGTCTGTGACGCGATCTCGGCAAGCGACAAATCCTCGTTGTAATAAAGGTCTATCATCTGCGCCGCGTCGGGCTTTAGCAGACCGCTGTAAAAATCAAGCAGCAGCGAAACTTCAATATTTTTTTCCATTTCCATAGCTCCTTGCTACAGAATAAGTGTAAAGCGTTTTCCTTTACACCTCTGGTATTATAAACTATGAGGCCGAGTTTGTCAAGTGAATAGAGTGATTTTTTTGATTATAATGAAAAAGAGTCTTTGAATAATGACTTATGTTGAAAAATGATGATTAAAATATACAAACGGCACAAAAAACAAGCCCTATTTTTGTGAGAGCTTACAAAATTTAAAAAAAGTAGTAAAAAAAACCACAATTTATGTGCTTGGCTTGAATTTTATGTTATAATAGCTACAAATACGCTGGGTACAAAGGTGAAATCAGCGGAAATGAAAATATAGGAGTTTGATTATACGGAACAAGTAATAAGCATTGACAGAATGGAGAACGTGGCGCAGCTTTTCGGAAGCTTTGACCAGAACATCAAGCTCATTGAGCGTGAGTTCGGGGTCAGGATAACCTGCCGCGACAGCGAGCTCAAAATCGTCGGCGATATCGAGAACGTGTCAAAGGCGAGCACTGTTATAGAGAGCCTTTTGCAGTTTATCAGCCGCGGAGAGGCTCTGTCCGACCAGAACATCCGTTACTGTATCTCCCTTGTCAACGAGGGCTCGGAGGAAAAAATCGAACAGCTTGCGGGCGACTGCATCTGCATCACCGCCAAGGGCAAGCCGATAAAGCCGAAGACGATCGGTCAAAAGCGCTACTGCAATTCTATAGCCAAAAACACCGTCACCGTGGCTGTCGGTCCTGCCGGTACGGGCAAGACCTACCTTGCCGTGGCTATGGCGGTAACGGCTTTCAGAAGCAAGCAGGTCAACCGCATAATCCTTACCCGTCCCGCGGTAGAAGCGGGCGAGAAGCTCGGATTTTTGCCCGGAGATTTGCAGAGCAAGGTCGACCCGTATCTAAGACCGCTATATGACGCGCTGTTTGATATGCTCGGCGCCGAGACCTATCAAAAATACGTTGAGCGCGGTAATATCGAGGTCGCGCCGTTGGCGTATATGAGAGGCAGAACGCTCGACGACAGCTTTATTATCCTCGACGAAGCCCAGAACACGACCCGCGAACAAATGAAAATGTTTTTGACAAGGCTGGGCTTCAACTCAAAAATGGTTATTACCGGCGATATAACTCAGATCGACCTTCCCCGGGGAGCGAGGAGCGGACTAAAGGACTGTATGAAGATCCTCAAAAACATCGATGGTATCGGTCAATGCGCGTTTGATGAAAAGGACGTTGTAAGGCATAAGCTCGTCCAAGATATAATCAAGGCTTACGCAAAATTTGAAAGTAAGGCAAAATCCTGATTTGGAATCAATATATTAAAGGAGTAAGGTGGTACAATTGGCAGATAAAATCAAGGTAATTATTACCAACAATCAAAAAACAGTTAAGATCCCCACAGGCATACGTATGCTTGTTCGCCGCTGCTGCAACGCGGTGCTAAAGCTCGAGAACTTTCAAGGCCCCGCGGAGATCAGCGTTACCTTTACCGACAACGCGGGTATCAGGGAGCTTAACAAGCAGTACCGCAACAAGGATATCGAGACCGACGTATTGTCGTTCCCGATGGGCGAAAACGGCGTGTATGATATCGACAAAGAGACCGGCGCGAAGATCTTGGGCGATGTTGTTATCTCTATGGAAAAGGCGAGAGATCAGGCGGAGCTCTACGGTCATTCGCTCCAGCGCGAGGTTGGATATCTTACCGCGCACAGCGTGCTCCATCTGCTCGGCTATGACCATGTAGAAAAGCTCGAGAGAGTAAGGATGAGAGAAAAGGAAGAGCTCGTTATGGAACAGCTCGGATTGCCCGCGTCATCAAGCTACATCGCGGCGGATTACGAGTAATGAAAAAGCAGCTTAAAAGCTTTGGGTTTGCAATAAGAGGTTTTGTCGGCGCAGTGTGTGATGAAGGACACCTGCGCTTTCACCTTGTCGCGGCGGTATATGTGCTCGTCTTTTCTTTGTTCTATCATTTTTCGGCGGTGCAGACGGCGGTGCTTGTTATTTTGATAGCCTTGGTCATCGCGGCGGAGCTGTTCAATACCGCGATAGAAAAGGCGTGCGACGCTATTACAAAAGAGCAAAACGAGCATATAAAGCGCGCGAAGGATATCTCCGCGGGAGCGGTGCTTGTTTTGTCGGTCGCGGCAGTGATCGTCGCGGTCATCTTCTTTTGGGATATCGAAGTCATAAAAAGCATTTTCGCTTATTTTGCCGCAAATATCCATATGCTCATAATTCTGATTATATCGGCAGTGTTGTCAACACTGTTCGTCATATTCGGATCCGGACGAAAAAAATAAGGTAAAGCGTTTTCACATTTAGGTTGAAAACGCTTATATTTTTTGTTATACTGTAAATTGGAGTTTTCTAATTTGATAACAGTAATGAGGTAAATATGAACACTAAAGATAAATCCGCGTTTGTCGCGATAGTCGGCAAACCGAACGTAGGAAAAAGCTCGATACTCAACAGGCTGATGGGTCAGAAGATCGCGATAGTATCCTCAAAGCCCCAGACTACGCGCAACCGCATTACGGGCGTGCTGACTCAGGGAGAATATCAGATCGTTTTTTTTGATACACCCGGTATGCACAAGCCTAAGAACACGCTCGGAAAGTATATGGTCCGCTCGGTCAACGAAAGCGTCGGCGGAGTTGACTGCTGTATGCTCGTTGTAGAGGCGGGAAAGGAACCCACGCCCGCCGATCTGAGCCTGATCGAGAAGTTCAAAACGATGGAAATGCCCGCGATCCTCGCGATAAATAAGATCGATATGCTCAAGGAAAAGGACGCTTTGATGAAGCAGATCCTGACCTATTCCCGGCTGTATGATTTTGAAGCGGTCGTGCCCGTCAGCGCGCAGGACGGCAGCGGAATAAACGAGCTGCTCGACGAGCTGAAAAAACAGGCTTCCGAGGGCGGTCACTTCTTTGATGACGATACCCTGACCGACCAGCCCGAGCGCGTTATCGTGGCTGAGATAATCAGGGAAAAGATACTCCGCCTCTGCGACAAGGAGATACCCCACGGCACGGCGGTGCTTATTGAAAAAATGAAGACGCGCGACAACGGGATATTGGATATCGACGCGACGATCTTTTGTGAGCGCGAGACGCACAAGCGCATAATCATCGGCAAAAACGGCTCTATGCTCAAAAAAATCAGCACCTACGCGCGCCAAGATATAGAGAGGTTCTTTGACTGCAAGGTGTTTTTGCAGACATGGATAAAGGTCAAAGAGGACTGGCGCAACCGCGCTCAGTTAGTTCAAAATTTCGGTTATGACGAGCGGAACTTTGATTGATAAAACTTACAAATATTTCAAAAAATAATCCGTTCAAAAATCAAAACACTAATTTTCGGAGGTGTTTTGATGGACGAATGGTATATGTGGGATGTGTTTTTTCAGACGGGCAGCGTGCTCGACTACATCCGCTACAAAAGCATTCAGGATTCAAAGGATTCGGGCGCGGATACCGTGAGAAGGGAGATCACCGATGAAATTCCGGACGGACGGACTGATAATAAAAGAACAGAATATCGGTGAGCAGGACAAGCTTGTGCACGCCCTTACAAAATCTCACGGCGTGATCAAGGCGTTCGTGCGCGGCGCGAAGAATATCAAAAACCAAAAATGCGCGCCGTCCTCTCTGCTGTCATATTCCCGGCTGACCTTTTACAAAAGCCGGGACAGCTACATAATCGGCGACGCGCGGATAATCAAAATCTTCTCAAAGCTGCGCGGAGACGTCAAAAAAACCTGCCTTGCGCAGTATTTTTGCGAGCTTGCGCTGACTGTCTGTCCGCAGGAGCAGCCCGCCGAAAATTTTTTGAGCCTGATGCTCAATTCACTCTATCTGCTCTCCGAGGACAAGCGAAAGGCGGAGCTTGTAAAGCCCTGCTTTGAGATGCGCCTCGCGGCAATGGCGGGTTATATGCCCGATTTGGTGATGTGCGGCGAATGCGGGGTCTACGCCGCGGAGGAGATGTATTTCTCCCCGCGGACAGGCAAGATCCTCTGCGCTTCCTGCCACGGAATAAGAGCCGACGGCTGGGTAAAGCTCAGCGAGGCGGCAATGACCGCGCTTCG
>JBGULZ010000148.1:0-5071 GCA_045116595.1 Ruminococcus sp.
GGGAATATCCGGCTCCCTGTTTATGCATATCCAAAGTTCTTCTAATACAAGACTTGTTAGAGCAACTCTTTCAAACTGGACGAACTACACAAACAGGCCTGATATTATGGCGACTATGACGGATATCGACTACGATACAACCACCAATACATTACACTCGTTTAAGTGGACAGGCGGAACAAACGCCGTCAAAGGATATATGCACTTAACCTGCGTAGGCACTTTCACCGAGGGCGTTACGGTCGTAACGATCAACGTGGAAATGTAATGATCATTTAATTTCAGTACAACAAAAAGGAGCTGACTCAAACGCTTTAAGCGTTGAGCCGGCTCCTTTGCTTTTTTATCAGTTGATTATAAAGTTTTTATCCTTTGAAAGGTTGTTGATTATCACGTTGACATCCTGCTGCATCGCGACCTGATCGTCATTTTTGGCTTTGTACTCGACGATATAGATCGGAGTATTTTTATATGTTCCGAGCAAATATCCGTCGCAGTTCTCAAAGCGAAGGTCAAACACCTTGTCACCGTTATTCATAAAGCTTACCGTTTTGCCGTTGACCTTAACATCTACCTTGTCTTTCCACTTTTCGGGGTAGTAGAGAGAAACGACGTCCGTTTTTATCTCGAACAGCTTGGTATCCTCTTTTTGCTCGGGCTGCTCACCGGTCTTAAAGCCGTAATCTGAGAGAGGGAAAAATGACACAAACGCAGCATATATTCCAAAATGCTTTTCAGCGGCAACATCGCCTCTGTAAACATCTATAACATAGCTGAGCGTTTGGAATGTATAAAAAGATATTCCGACAGGCAGTATCAAATTCAATGTAATAGGATGCGGCGAAAGCGCAAAAGCGCTGACAACATCGTTAATCACTGCGAAGAAAAAGTTCAAATACTTAAATACAAACAGCACGCCGAGACATAGCACAAGCGCAGTAACTACGATCAGTTTTTTCTTTTTTTCGTTTTTTGTTTTTCCAACAGTCTTGCGCAGGTGTATGAAACTATGTTTGTAAACAGTATCAAAAAAACATATTTCGCGTTCCAGCTCATTTAAAAGTAATAACTCGCAACTAAAATAAGAGCCCAACGGAATTTATGCGGGATAGCCCAATACAACGCAAAAACTATCGGCAAAAAATTGCAAATGAATAGAATTAAAAAAACATATTTTCACTCGCTTCTTATCGATGATCTATGATAAAAAACTTTAAATAGATTTTTTAAGTTTATTAATTAGCATCTTTGGATTTAATCCACGCAGCATAAGTCGGTTATTCGGTCTTATCGACTTCATAATGAATCCGATTATTACGTTTGTAAATATCTGCGTAATAAGCGACGCCAAAGCGGCGCCCATTGTTCCCATAAACGGGATAAGGATAAAATTCAAAACAATATTGCACAGTGAACCCGACAGATTTATCTTCCACAGGACGCTGTACTTATCCTCGGCAAGTATCCAAATATTTCGCACCGCTCCCATATAAGAGAAGGTCGTGTACCAAACTATCAAACGTAGGATATTGACCGATTCGCCGTAATCGGAGCCATACAGCACCCAGACAATAGGCTTGGCGAACACGGCAATTAAAAGGCTTTGCACCAAAGCAAAATAAATAATTACCGAATACAGCATCGACATATTGTTTTCAAATATATCATTGCTGTTATGCTTGCTTTCGAGTATTGACGGACGCGCAGAATCGATAATAGCTACAAAAACGAACGCCGTCATCGATGCACAGGTCGACGCCGCGGAATAAAAGCCGACCGCTTTGTCTCCCACCATAAGCATCAGCATTATCTTGTCTGTCTGTGCGAAAATCGTTACCATCATTGCCGAAACAATGTAATACCTACCCTTTTTCAGCATTTTTACAGCTTGATCACGGGAAAACGACAGCTTTATTCCACTCAGCTTTTTTAACGTTATCAGCATTGCGATAGAAACCAAAGCGTACTCAATAGTTTCCGAAATCGCAAACCAATAGATGCTTTTTCCGCTGACAAGCAGGATTATCTTATAAGCCGACACAACAACATACGCCCCAAGCATGATCAGGGACGTATATTTTGAAAACAGCTTTGACTGAAACCAATATTGGATCATCATTACTGCCTGAAAGAATATGTTTATTCCGTAAAGCGCGCAAACAATAAAAGTTACCGTGTCATCATAGTTGGCGATCAACACGAATCCCAGCGCGCAAATATAACAAACAAACGCCGACAGCAGATTAAGGCACAAAGCCGTGCCGATGATCGAGCCTTCCTTATCGGGGCGGTCAACAAATTCCCGAACCAGTATCTGGTCAAACCCCAGCTGCATTACAGGCAAAATAAACGAAAAAACAGATATGGCGTAGTTTATTATGCCGTAATTAGACGGCCCGAGAAGACGCGCGGAAATCATCGTTACCGCTACGCCAAGCAGTGCCTGAACGATCTTGCACCCGATTATCCACGCTGCGTTTTTCAATATTCTGTTTTTAATACTCAGCCTTTTAAATAATCTAGGCATTATTTCATCCTTTCTGAGTATTTTGATATATCAGACGTAATCAGTGTACGGCTTATTCAAATCAAGAATCGTGTAGTGATGATGTCCGTACTTTTCACTATCCGGCAAATCGGCACGCCAGTCGCCGTACTTTTGAGTCAGATATTCGTCGTATTTCTCCGGTACGCGCACGCTTAGCCCCTCAAATTCCGCTTTAGCTCCCCCGCCGTACTGGCTGCGCGGAGCGTACTCGCGCTTTCCCTGCCAGTTGCCGTAGTTACACCACAGCTCGGAATCCTAAAGATCATATGAGCTGATGAGCTCAATAAGCTGCTTTACATATTCCGCGGTATGTTTTTTATATCCGCAAAGGCATCGGATTTTGTTTATTACAGCGTGAGGCAGGTCATGCTCGCGTTCAAAAACGCAGTTGATCTTATGCTTCAGCGACTGCTTCTTTTTTTCAAACCGCTGCTGTTCGGATCTATCCGCGGGATATCCGTCCAGAGGAAACACGTCGATATACACGCCGCGATTCATCCTGATTTTGGAAACCTGTTTTTCTATAAACGTGGTTTTAGAGTTTCTCAGCTTTGCGAATATCATAGGATATTCCGGGTCGGTAACATTTGTCTGAACAAAAATGTGTCCGGGCAAAAGCGCCTACGCTTTTTCACAGAACAGATCGTAGTCCCGCCTCGGCATAGCCACGTCGATATCATCATCCCAAGGGATAAAGCCTCCGTACTTTACCGCGCCGAGCGCGCTGCCGCATACAAGATAATACGTCAGCCCGAGCTTCTCGCACACACCGGTATATTCCTTTAATATCTCAAATTCCGCGTTTTGCAGATCCGTCATTTATTACACCCTTTTAGTTTGATGTATACAGCTTGGCGTACTCGCTGAATTTTTCTTTGCTGTCAAACAGCTTGGCGCGGTCAACGCACGACTTAGATGAATAAGGCTTTTCTTCGCACATCCTTATTATCTCACGCTCAAGCGAGTCAACATCGTTTTTATCAACGACGCTTCCGCAGGTATCATCAATACATTCGGGGCTTCCGCCCGTGTTGAATGTTATGACCGGCGTTCCGCATGCGAGCGATTCCAAATTGACCGTTGGGAAGTTGTCCTCCCGCGTAGGATTCACAAACACGTCAGCCGCGGAATATATCTGTGCCAGCTCCGTTTGGTTTTCGGTCCTGTGTATAGAAATAATATTTTCCGGAAGAAGCCCGTCGGTTTTTTCGTCCGTTCCGACCAAAACGATTTTATAATCATCATTCAGCCGCTTAGAAAGCTCGATGAACACATCAAGTCCCTTTCGCTCTCCCCAACCGATCGCGGCGCCCATAACGAGGCGCTTTGAGCCAATTCCGTATTTTTCTCTGAAATCGCTCTCATACGGCTTGAACACTGACAGATCTATCCCGTTGTAAATGACCTTTACGGGGTATGCTCCGAAAAACGACTGCTTAGCCTGTTCGGCGATCCATTTTGACGGAGCAACTATTGTCAGATCCATACCGGATGTGATTTGTTTTTTCTTTAAAAACAGCTCTCTGCTGCGGTCAAATATCCAGCTGTAGCTCTTTTTTTGCGGGCAGCTGTTACATTCGCTTTTCCACCGGTCACAGCCGATCATATCGTAGTACATGCAGTAGCCCGTAAAAGCCCAGCAATCGTGAAACGTCCAAAAAACCTTTACATTATTCTCCCTCAGCCACCCGAAAAGCATTTCGATATTACAGGCGTGGCTGTGAAGATTATGCAGGTGAACGATGTCGGGCTTTAGCCGGTCGAGCTCCTTGAGCAGTAATTTTGTTGAGGCTTTGCCCTCAAAGCCCCAATTACCCATTACTCGCGATTCAAGCGCGGCGGCCTTTATCTGAAAATCCGTTGAACAGCGCAGCGATAATTCATAATCCGAGATGCCGTTGTTATAAAGTATATAGTTTTCTATACCGTTTTCCGTCAAAAGCTTGCTGACGGAAACGCAAATTTTTCCGGTGCTTCCGCTTCCGCAGAAAGCGTTGATCTGTACTATCCTCATAACGTTCCTTTCCAAAATGGCTTGTACGGGAATATATGGAACGACTCCTTGCCCCTGAAGCCCTTGTAATAGAAGTAGCCCAAAAAGAACACTGCCATAGCATACTGCGTTACCAACGCGATATTTTTGAACTTATCCTTGCTGCAGGCTATCATTCTCGGCATAATAATCGGCAAAAGGATAAGAAAATAGTAATTCATTCTCATAGCGACCGAGTTTACGGGCGCGAAAAACTGCAGCATAACAATGAGCAAAAGGATATTTCTAAGCCCGAAATCATCGGGATCCATTTTGTTTTCATCGGTGATAACAAAGCTTAACACAGCCATCAGCATAAACAAAAAAAGCATCGTGTAAGCTCCCGTGCCGATCATATTACTATATCGTTCCTCAAACTTACCGCCCAAAAACCTAAGCGAAAGAGCGTAGAGCTGATTGTTGAAAATATAAGCGAGCGCCATTACCGGAATAATCGCAAAAAGCCACTTTGTTTTGATTTTAATGTTAAA
>JBGULZ010000149.1:0-5181 GCA_045116595.1 Ruminococcus sp.
AATGGGCAGAGAGGTAGTCTGCGCCATAACAAACGGCAGGCTCGACTTCGGCACATGGGAACAGATTTTTTACTACGAGCTTGACGGAAAACGCAACAAGCACGCGCTGATAAAGATAATCGGCGAATAAGGTTATTTTTGGGAGGAAATTATGAGAATAGTTGTTCTTGCGGGCGGTCTCAGCACCGAGCGCGACGTTTCGATATCATCGGGACTTCTTGTCGCTTCCGCACTGAGAGAAAAAGGACATCAGGTCGTACTGCTCGATGTTTTTACGGGATATGAGAAGGATATCCTCGATATCGACGAGCTCTTTAAGCAAAACTACAGCTTTACCGACGAGATCAAGGTCGGCGAAACTATTTCGGAAATAGACGAGGTCAAGGAGAACCGCCGCGATAAATCGAACCGGTTTTTCGGCGAGAATGTGGTTGATATTTGCCAGTCGGCGGATATCACTTTTCTGGCGCTTCACGGCGGCGAGGGAGAGAACGGACAGATACAGGCGGCGCTTGATCTGCTCGGAATCAAGTATACCGGCTCGGGTTACCTTGGTTCTGCGCTCGCGATGCACAAAGGACTTACCAAAAGCGTTCTGGTTCAAAACAAGGTGCTGACTCCGCGCGGAGAGATTTTTGACAACGAGCAGGACGCGCTCAACTGGAACATATTCCCCTGCGTTGTAAAGCCCTGTTCAGGCGGCTCCAGCGTGGGTATCACCATCGTACATACACCTGATCAGTACGCCCAGTCGGTAAAGGACGCGTTCTGTTACGGCGAGACCGAGATCGTGGTCGAGCAGTATGTTGTCGGCAGAGAGTTCTCGGTCGGATTGCTCGGAGGCAAACCCCTGCCCCCGATAGAGATCATTCCCGAGGATGGTTTTTACGACTATAGAACAAAGTATCAGGCGGGCGCGGCAAAGGAGATCTGTCCTGCCGAAATCACCGAGGCGGAGGACAAGGCGATGCGTGACGCCGCGGTAGCGGTCAATAACGTTTTGCACCTCCAAGGCTATGCAAGAGTTGACTTTATTCTCGATAAATTCGGCAATCCGTACTGCCTTGAAGCCAACACCCTTCCGGGTATGACCCCGACAAGCCTTTTGCCGCAGGAGGCTGCTGCCGAGGGTATGAGCTACGCCGATCTGTGCGAAAAAATCATTGAATTATCACTGGAAAGATACAACACAAAGGTGTCTGATATCATATAGAGAGTTGGAATTGGTATGAAAAACTTTACACTTGCCGAAATCGCCGCGGCGTGCGGCGGTAAATATGTCGGCGACGAGGCTATGAAGAATACCGCGATCACCTCGGTTGAGCGCGACAGCAGAGCCATAAAAAACGGCTCGCTGTTTTTGGCGATCAAGGGCGGGCGCGTCGACGGTCACGATTTTATCGAAAAATGCTATGACAGCGGCGCGGTCTGCGCGATTTGCGAAAAGGCTCCCGAGAATCCAAGCAAGCCGTATATTTTGGTCGATTCAACACTGACAGCGGTCAAACAAATCGCAAAGGCGTACCGCGATAAATTCGATATTCCCGTTGTAGGAGTTTCGGGCAGCGTCGGCAAGACCTCAACAAAAGAGATGCTCTACGCGGTGCTTTCGCAAAAATACAAAACCCACAAGACCCAGGGCAACCTCAACAACGAGCTCGGCGTTCCGCTGACGATCCTCTCAATGCCCGAGGATACCGAGGCGGCGGTAATCGAGATGGGTATCTCGGATTTCGGCGAGATGACAAGGTTGTCAATGGTCGCTCAGCCGACCATCTGTGTGCTGACTATCATCGGCTGCTGCCACCTTGAGAACTTGGGCGATCGTGACGGCGTGCTCAAGGCAAAGACCGAGATGTTCAAATTTGCGCGCGAGAGCGCGGATTACGTCCTCAACGGCGATGATGACAAGCTCTCAACTGTCACGGAAGTCGGCGGCAAAAAGCCGATCTTCTTCGGGCTCGATAAAAAGAACGAATACTACGCCGAGGATATCGAGAACAACGGCGAGGGCGGCGTGAGCTGCAAGCTGTGCTTCGGCGATACAAAATTGGATGTCACTATCCCCGCGATCGGCAGCTATATGGTTTCCAACGCTTTGGCGGCAGTCGCCGTAGGAAAGCTGCTCGGACTAAGCGATGGGGAGCTAAAAAACGGCGTTGAAGCCTACAAAACAGTCGGCAGCAGGGCGAATGTGATAAACACAGGCAAAATCAGGATAATCGACGACTGCTACAACGCGAATCCGACGTCAGTAAAGGCGTCGCTCGAAACGCTTGTGAACTTCAAGGGCAGGACAGTAGCGATGATCGGCGATATGAAGGAGCTCGGTACAGACGAGCTCGCGCTTCACTTTGACACCGGCGCCTACGCGAAGCAAATCGGTGTTGACGTTGTGCTCTCGGCGGGACCGCTCGCAAAGGAACTCGCAAGAGGAGCGGACGGCAAATGGTTTGAGACTAAGGAAGAGCTGATATCCGCTTTGCCCGGCATAATAAAAGACGGCGACACCGTTCTTGTAAAGGCGTCGCACTCAATGCAGTTTGAAAAGATAGTTGAGTTTTTGAGCAGAAAGGAAAACTGAAATGCCTGTAGTATATATGGATCATCCGCTTATAAAGCATAAAATAACAATGCTGCGGATGGACAGCACAAAAACATACGAATTCAGAAAAATCGTAGAAGAGATCGCTATGCTTATGGGGTACGAGGCTCTCGCCGACCTTCCTACGGTCGATTTACCGATAAAATCCCCTTTTGAAGATACGGTACAGCCGGTGATCGGCGGCAAAATGCTCGCTGTCGTTCCGGTATTGAGAGCCGGCTTGGGTATGGTGAACGGTATTTTGGCTCTTGTTCCGGGGGCAAAGGTAGGTCATATCGGCCTTCAGCGCGACCCTGAAACGCACGAGCCTCACGAGTATTACTGCAAGCTTCCCGACAGAATCGAGGATCGCACGGTCGTCATCGTAGACCCTATGCTCGCAACGGGCGGTTCGGCGGTTGACGCGATCGATCTTGTTAAAAAGCAAGGCGGTAAAAAGATAAAGTTTTTGTCGATCCTCGCGGCTCCCGAGGGAGTAGAAGCGGTGATGAAGGCTCACCCGGATATCCGGCTGTACATCGGTTGTCTTGACCGCGAGCTGGACGAACACGCCTACATCCGTCCCGGCCTCGGCGACGCGGGTGACAGGATCTTCGGCACAAAATAATACGGAATAATAACATAAAACGGCAGCCGCGGGGCTGCCGTTGTTTTATATGTTTATACTTTTATCTGTCCCAAAACTTCGCCGACCTTGTCGTGGATGACTAAGTCCGCTTGGCTGTCAAATGGGGTGGAGTCGCGGTTTATCAGCACGATCTTGTCGCCGTTGAAGTAGCGGATAAATCCCGCTGCCGGGTAAACCGTCAGGCTTGTGCCCGCGATTATCAGCAGGTCAGCCTGCATTATCGCGTTAAGAGCTCCCGATACAACGCTGTCGTCAAGACCTTCCTCGTAAAGAACGACGTCGGGCTTGATAACTCCGCCGCATTCGCACTTGGGAACGCCGTCGGATCCCTTGATAAATTCCGCGGTGTAGAACTTGCGGCACTTGCGGCAGTAGTTGCGCAGTACGCTGCCGTGCAGCTCATACACCCTTTTGCTGCCCGCCGCTTGGTGCAGGCCGTCGATGTTCTGGGTGACAACTGCGCTGAGCTTTCCCGCCTTTTCAAGCTCGGCGAGTTTTAGATGCGCCTTGTTCGGCTTTTTGTCGAGGCAGAGCATTTTGTCGCGGTAAAAGCGGTAAAATTCGTCCGTGTGCCGCTCAAAAAACGTGTGGCTCAAAATCTCCTCGGGCGGGTAGTCGTACTTTTGATTGTAAAGTCCGTCAACGCTGCGGAAGTCGGGAATACCGCTCTCGGTGCTCACGCCCGCGCCGCCGAAGAAAACTATATTTTGGCTTTTGTCAACCAGTTTTTGAAGTTCGTTAACGTTATTCATAATTGATCCTCATTCAGGTTAAATATTTATGATAAGTGATTTTTTGATCGGAGGATTTGACGCAAGGTAACGCCGCTCAGTCGGTGTCAAGCTTCAACACAGCCATAAACGCCTCCTGCGGAACCTCTACGGAGCCTAACTGGCGCATACGCTTTTTGCCTTCCTTTTGCTTTTCGAGCAGCTTTTTCTTACGCGAGATATCGCCGCCGTAGCACTTGGCGAGCACGTCCTTGCGCATAGCCTTAACGGTCTCGCGCGCGATTATCTTGCCGCCTATGCACGCTTGGATCGGAACCTCAAACAGCTGTTTGGGTATCTTTTCTTTTAGTTTTTCCGCCATCTTTCTCGCGCGGGGATATGCCTTGTCTTTGTGGATGATGAACGACAGCGCGTCAACGACCTCGCCGTTTAGCATGATATCGAGCTTGACAAGCTCGCTGGGAACGTAATCCTTAAGCTCGTAGTCGAAAGATGCGTAGCCGCGTGTGCGCGACTTCAGCGTGTCAAAAAAGTCGTAGATTATCTCGGCGAGCGGCAGGATATAGTGCAGATCAACGCGGTCGGCGTCGATGTACTGCATATCAACAAAGGTTCCGCGCCTGTCTTGGCAGAGCTCCATGATGTTGCCGACATACTCCTTCGGCGTGTAGATGTGCGCGTCGGTAACGGGCTCCTCCGCCATCTGTATCAGCGACGGATCGGGGTAGTTGGTAGGATTGTCTATCTGCTCGACCGTGCCGTCTGTTTTTGTTATCTTGTAGATAACGCTCGGTGCGGTCGTGATTAAGTCGAGCATATACTCGCGCTCAAGGCGTTCCTGGATGATCTCCATATGAAGCAGACCCAAAAATCCGCAGCGGAATCCGAAACCAAGCGCTACCGAGGTTTCGGGCTCAAAGCTGAGCGCCGCGTCGTTGAGCTGCAGTTTTTCAAGAGCGTCTTTCAGATCGCCGTACTTTGCTCCGTCTACCGGGTAGATTCCGCAGAATACCATCGGCTGAGCCTCGCGGTATCCGGGAAGCGGCTCGGCGGCGGGGTTGGAGGTCAGCGTCACCGTGTCGCCGACCGTGGCGTCGGCGAGCGTCTTGATCGAGCCCGCGATATAACCTACCTCGCCGGCGTAAAGACCGTCGGTCTTTTCCATTTGCGTTGCGTGCATAAGACCGCACTCAACAACATTAAAAACGCTGCCGGTA
>JBGULZ010000150.1:0-2252 GCA_045116595.1 Ruminococcus sp.
CGATCTGTTCAAGCTGCTTTCCGACAAGCTTATCGAGCGCAACAAGCAGAACTTTGACCTCAAGCAATCCGTGATGAACATCGGCAAGGATATTCTCGGCACAGGTAAGAAGATCGGCAAGATCCCCGGACTTGCCGCCGACGCTCTCTCAGCTATGGCAAAGGGCAAGATGAAGATGAATATGGAGATAACCGGGATCGACGAGCCTCTCGAGAAAATCGGTGTATACGTTAAGTATGTTATGCTTATTGTTATCGCCTGCGTTCTGTTTACCGGCTCATGTATTCTCGCCGGAATCGACATTCAGCCCAAAACCGTTACCGGTATGCCGCTTATAGCTGTTGTCGGTATTGTTTTTGCGATAGCCTTGGCGATTTACAGCGTAAGAAAGCTTACAAAGAAGAAATAATAATTCTAAATCAGAATAATAAACCATAATAAAATGCCCGCCTCGGTCAGTGCCGAAGCGGGCTTGTTCTATTTTCCGAAAAGATCCGAATGTGTTCCCGTTGCGGTTGCGGTAAGAATCAGTACATCATCGTGTAACTGATAAACAAGCAGCCAATCGGGTTCGATGTGACATTCTCTGAAATCGCTCAAACTTCCTGTTAGCTGATGGTCTTTGTTTTTGGGCGACAACGGTTGTCCGCTTGCGAGAATATCTAAAATTGCGGTAAGTTTTGATAAATCCTTACCGCGCTTACGCATTAGCTTAACATTACGTTTGATTTCGTCGGTAAATTCGATTTTGTACACGCTTTAATCCTCCAGCATAGCCGCAACAGCCTCACCGGCAGAATCATAGGGGCCGTTAAGATTTACGCGGTTTCTGCTGTCATATACCGCCTGACGCATATTTTCGGGCAGCTTGTGCCTGACTTCAAACGGTAAGCCGTTATTTTCAACTGCAGCTGTCAAAAAAATCCTGACGGCAGTAGAAGTGTCAAAACCCAAGCTTGAAAACAGCATATCAGCTTGTGATTTCAGTTCATCATTAACTCTTATCTGTAAATTAGCCATTTCAATTCCTCCTGACTATCTGTTTATTAATATTATAATACAAATGCATTGAGATGTCAATACAAATAAATGTTATCATAATGGATGTTATTGGTTTTAAAATTAAGATGATTATAAAAAAAGCCCGGTGATTTTAGTCATCAGGCTTTTTAGAGTTATTGCTTATTGTGTTTTATTCTTTATTCTCTTTTGTTTCTTCTTTATCTTCTGTTTTATCTGCTTCTGCTGTTTCCTCTGCAGCTTCCGCTTCGGCGGGTGTGACTGTGTCGGGCTGGATCTTAAGACCCTCTACGATCTTGGCGGCAGTTTTTGTCTTTTTACCGAACTTGGTGTAGATAAATCCGAAGATGCAGAATACCACAGCGCCGATTAGGTTGACGAGCAGATCCTTCATCGAGTCTAAAATACCGATGTCGATATATCCGTTTTCTACGTTATAAACCTCGCCGGAGGCGGTGGTGATTTTGGTGTTTATGATATCGGTCACGTGGATGACTGTCTGGTCGTGAGCGGGGTCGAGCTGGGTGGAATTGATCCTGTCGACGATAAAGTCCTTCTGCATATCCATATTGAAGAACAGATCCATTCCGCACTCAAAGAATTCCCAGAGTACGCCGACCGTCATTGAGACGCAGAACGCTACCAAGGTCAAATACAGGGGAGAGAGGTTGAATTTTTTGCTGTTGCGGTTGAGGAGCTCTACGGTCGAAAATCCTACCGCCGCGAACAAAAATCCGTTGAGCGTATGTAGCGCGGTGTCCCAGATCGGGATGTGGGCGTAGAAGTGGTAAATCTCTCCCAATATATTGGCGGCGAAAATAAAGCAGTAGATAATCGCTTCAAACAGGGGCGGTATCCTCAGCCTTAAAGCGCCTTCCAAAAAGCTCGGTACCAAAAACAGCAGCAGTACCAAAAAAGCGGTGAACGCGTTGCCGTAGTTGCCGATGATAATGCTGCGCACCATAGCGACAACTGTAAGTATCCTCAGGATCGTCAGGAGAATAAACACGGGCTTGCTCTCTCTGATCCTGCCTTTTAATGTGTTTCGGTAGTTTTTTATCGGATGAGTTTTCATAGATTTATTTCCTTTCAATAAATTCTATTCAATTATACTTCCCGGGGTTTTATGTGTCAACAATAATAAAAAAACTGTAAATATTGGGTTTGTTGCGGAATTGTTATTGATTTTACGGCGTCGTTATGATAAAATATATTAATAAAGTTTAACTTGG
>JBGULZ010000151.1:0-4117 GCA_045116595.1 Ruminococcus sp.
AAAACGGCAACCCTTTTGTCACTTCGTGACATTTCCCCTAACAGGGGAATTTCCCGTAGCTTTGCGACGGGGGAGGCTTTAAATAGAGGAAACGTTTGTTGATAACCGTAGGGGCGGACCCATGTGTCCGCCCCCAGGACAGGAACATAGCATATATTTTCAAATAAATTTTTGTGAGCTGAACCAACGTCCGTTTATCGCGTATAAAACGAACTATACAGTTAACACGTTTCACGTTTCCGGGGCGGACACACGGGGCCGCCCCTACAATACAAAGTAAAACATCGTAAAAATGTGCAAAGAAAAAATCGCCTCGCTCCGATTTGGAGCGAGGTGACCTATAATTATCCGTTTATCATTTTTCAATTTTCAATTACTTTGTATCCCTGTGCTTCGACGGTTTCTTTGAGCCTATCGTCGGAAATGTCCGATTTCAGCGTTACTACCGCCGTGCCGCTTTTGTGGCTGACCTCGGCGGCGTCGACTCCGGGGAGAGCCTCAAGCACAGATTTTACCCTCGCCTCGCAGTGCGGGCACATCATTCCCTCGATTTTCAGTGTCTTTGTCATTTGGGTTTCCTCCTTGATTTTCGGTTTGTTTTCTGTTTTTATTTCTTTGAGCTTTACAAAATTGAGTCTCAGCGCGTTTGTGACTACGCAAAAGCTTGACAGGCTCATTGCCGCCGCGCCGAACATCGGGTTCATTCCCCAACCGAGGACAGATATGAACACTCCCGCGGCGAGCGGAATGCCGATGATGTTGTAGATGAACGCCCAGAACAGGTTTTGGCGGATGTTTCTGAGCACGGCTCTGCCGAGCTTTACGGCGTTCGGCACGCCGATGAGCGAGCTGTTCATCAGCACAACGTCAGCGGCGTCGATAGCTACGTCTGTTCCCGCGCCGATCGCGATACCGATATCGGCTGTCGTCAAAGCGGGAGCGTCGTTGATGCCGTCGCCGACCATGGCGGTCTTGCCTTCGGCGCTGAGTTTTTTGATAATGCTTTCCTTTTCGTTCGGCAGAATCCCCGCGAAAACCTCGTTTATACCCGCCTGATGGGCAATCGCCGCGGCGGTTTTTTCGTTGTCGCCCGTGAGCATTACGACCCTCATTCCCTGCGAATTCAGCAGGCTGATCGCCTCTTTGCTGTCGGGCTTTATCACGTCTGCCACGGCGATAATGCCGAGGAGCTTATTTCCTTTGGAGAAATATAGCGGCGTTTTTCCCTCACTGGAAAGCCTGTCCGCGATACTTTTATATTCGTTGGGAATATCGCAGTTTTGGCTTATATACGCTGAATTTCCGCCGCAAAGCGCCTCGCCGTCAAGCTCCGCGGAAAGTCCGCTGCCGGGCAGATTTTTGAAGTTTTTGACCGCGGAGGCATTTATATTTTTCTCCTCCGCGCAGGAGTTTATCGCCTTTGAGAGCGGGTGCTCGCTCAATTTTTCGAGCGAATAAGCGAGCGACAAAAGCTCGTCCTTTGTAATTCCGTTCGGCTTGATGTCGGTCACGACGGGCTCGCCCTTGGTGACGGTTCCCGTTTTGTCGAGCGCGATTATTTTGAGCTTGCCTGTTTCTTCGAGCGATTCGGCGGTTTTGAACAGGATACCGTGCTTTGCGCCGACTCCGCTGCCGACCATTATCGCCACGGGCGTGGCAAGCCCGAGCGCGCACGGGCAGCTTATTACAAGCACTGACACCGCCCTTGTTATTGCTGTTCCAACCGGAGCGCCTACGAGCAGCCAGACTATAAATGTTATTGCGGCGATACCGATGACCACGGGCACGAACACGCCCGACACCTTGTCGGCGATTTTGGCGATAGGCGCTTTTGTCGCCGCGGCGTCGCTGACGGTTTTTATTATCTGCGCGAGGGTCGTGTCCTCGCCGACGCGGGACGCCTCGCATTTTATGAAGCCCGATTTATTGATCGTTGCGGCTGAGACCTCGCTGCCGTCCGTTTTATCGACCGGAACGCTCTCGCCCGTCAAGGCGGATTCATCGACCGCCGCCGAGCCTTCGATAACCACGCCGTCAACGGGAATACTCTCGCCCGGGCGGACGACAAAGATATCTCCCTTTTTGACCTGCTCAACGGAAACGGTAGTTTCTTTTCCGTCGATCAGCACCGTCGCGGTTTTAGGCGCAAGATCCATAAGACTTTTGAGCGCGTCGGTCGTTCTGCCCTTTGACAATGCTTCGAGCAGCTTGCCGACGGTTATGAGCGTCAAGATCATCGCCGCGGACTCAAAATAAAGGTTATTCATATAGTCCATCGCCGTTGCGCTGTCCGGCGCGGCGGTCATCAAAAACAGCATAACCGTGCTGTAAATAAACGACGCGGCAGAGCCGAGAGCCACGAGCGTGTCCATATTGGGCGCGCGGTGGAGCACTCCCTTAAAGCCGCTGATAAAGAATTTTTGGTTTATCACCATCACTATAGCCGCGAGCAAAAGCTGAGCGAGCCCGATCGCGACGCAGTTACCTTCAAAAAACGGCGGGAGCGGCAGCCCGAGCATCATATGCCCCATCGAAAAATACATCAACACCAGCAAAAAGCCGATCGAGGCTATTAGGCGTTTTAGTATTTTGGGGCTTTCGGTATCTTTTAAATTGTCGGAAGCCTGTGTTTTTTCTTTTTTGCTTCCCTTTTCGGCGGCGGTATATCCCGCGTTTTCAACCGCTCTGATTATCTCGGCGGGATCAGCCGTGCCCTCAACTCCCATTGAGTTTGTCAGCAGGCTGACCGAGCAGGAGCTTACGCCGTCGAGCTGAGAGACCGCCTTTTCTACCCGCGCGGAGCAGGCGGCGCAGCTCATTCCGCCAACGTCAAATTGCTTCATAAACTCACCTCATCAGCTTTTGCAGAGTGTCCATAAGCTCGTCGATAGTTTCGTCCTTGCCCTCTCTTATATCATTTGCAACGCAGGTGTGGATATGATTCGAGAGCAGCTCTTTGTTAAAGGCGTTGAGCGCGGCGTTCGCGGCGGCTGCCTGAACAAGGATATCGGGGCAATAGGCGTCGTTTTCGACCATACGCTTTATGCCGCGGATCTGCCCCTCGATGCGGTTGAGGCGGTTTATCAGCTTTTTGTACTCCGCCTCATCGCGCTTTTTTGTCTTGTGGCAGGCGCAGACCTCGGTTTCGATTTTTTTATTTTCAGCCATAAATATACCCCCTATAGGTATTTGTACGAGTACATTATATACCCCCGCAGGGTATTTGTCAAGTTTTTTAAAAGCTCAAAAAGCTATGTTACGGAAAACTTGTGCTGTCGGAAACGAATACCCCTCCGTCAGCAGAGCTGACACCTCCCCTAAAACGCTTCGCGTGTCAGGGGAGGCTTTAAAAAATTAGCACGACAAAAAACCGCCTTGCGTAATGCAAAGCGGTTTGATAAAACATATTTTATTAGTCTGCCGAATAAGGGAGCAGCGCGAGGTGACGCGCACGCTTGATCGAAGTTGTGAGGTCACGCTGATGTCTTGCGCAGGTGCCTGTTACACGGCGGGGAAGGATCTTTCCTCTCTCGGACAGGTAACGGCGGATGCGGTTTACATCCTTGTAATCGATATGCTCTACCTTATCAACACAGAAAGCGCAAACTTTCTTGCGGCCTTTTCTGCCTCTGTTAGGTCTGTCAGCCATCTTGGGTTCTCCTTTCGTGAGAATTATTTAAATTCAGTTAGCTTTTGATCAGAATGGTAAATCATCGTCGAGCGGCATATCCTGAAAATCGGCGTTTGTTCCGCTCTGGTATGAGGGCTGTGCCGGCTGGGGCGCAGGCTCCTGATACTGCTGGGTCTGCTGAGGCTGCTGGGGCTGAGAATACTGATTGCCGTATGACTGGTTATTGTAACCGCCGCCGGAATAATCTCTTTTCTCGCCTGTAAAGGATACGTTGTCGGCAACTACCTCTACAACATAGCGGTTTGTGCCGTCCTTTGCCTGATATGTTCTTGTCTGGAGCTGTCCCTCAATAGCGATCATAGCGCCCTTGCCAAAATAGCGGCAAACAAACTCCGCCTGCTGTCTCCAGCAAACGATGTCGATAAAATCAGCCTTGCGCTCCTCACCGCTTCTTACATAGTTGCGGTCAACAGCGATTCTGAAATT
>JBGULZ010000152.1:0-3273 GCA_045116595.1 Ruminococcus sp.
CATAGCGCCGCCACAACAAGCGCCGCCGCGCCGCGCAGATCGGTTGAATCGACCTTTGCGCCGTACAGCCTTTGCCGTCCTTCTACCACGCATACCCTGCCCTCGGTCTTTATCTTAGCACCCATTCTGGCAAGCTCGCGCGTGTGGCGAAACCGGTTTTCAAAAATATTTTCTATAAAAACGGACGTTCCGTCGGCAACGCAGGCGGCAGCCATCAGCGGAGCCTGCGCGTCGGTAGGGAAGCCCGGATAAGGCATCGTACTGACCGTTTTAAGAGCCTTCAACCGCCCGGGAGCGGTGATTTTAAGCTTTGTATCAACTGCTTTTATCTTGCAGCCCATATCCTCAAACAGCGGGATGACCGCGCCGAGGTGGGCGGGAATTACATCTGTCAGCGTGATCTCGGAGCCCGTCGCCGCCGCTGCCGACATAAAAGTCGCCGCAACGATCCTGTCGGGGATCACACTGTGCGCGCAGCCGCTCAACGAACTCACGCCGTCTATCACGACCTCGCCCTCGCCCGCGCCGTAGATCTTTGCTCCGCAGGAGTTGAGGAAGTCCGCCAAGTCGACGATCTCGGGTTCCCTTGCCGCGTTTGTAACGGTGGTCGTTCCATACGCCGTGCACGCGGCTATCATAATATGCTCGGTCGCGCCGACGCTCGGAAAATCGAGCGATATTTTGCAGCCGCTCAACCCGTAGGGCGCGCGGCAGTCGATACAGCCGTGGCGCTCGCGGATCTCCGCGCCGAGCTTTTTGAGCGCGTCGAGGTGCATATCGATTGGTCTTAACCCGATCTCGCATCCGCCGGGGAAGCTCAGCCTTACCCTGCCCGCCTTTGCGAGCACCGCGCCCAAAAACACGATAGAGCTTCTGGTTTTGCGCATAAGCGAATCGGGTATATCATATCTGTCAAAGCCGTCTGTGTTTATCACAAGCGTCTGACCGCTCCGCTCGGCTCTGCAGCCGAGATAGCGCAGAATGTTCACGGAGACTTCAACGTCGGTCAGGTCGGGGCAGTTGTAAATAACGCTCTCTCCCCTTGCGAGCAGCGACGCCGAAAGGATCGGGAGCACGCTGTTTTTCGCGCCCTGAACGCTGATCTCGCCCGACAGTTTTTTGCGTCCCGTAACCAATAGCTTTGACACACTAACACCCTCTAAATGAATCTCAATTCATTGTATGCGGATAAGGGTGTTTAGTGATACGGAAAGTTTGATTTATACGAGGCGGAGCACCTTTTTTACGACCGAGTATATCCTCTCGTTCGCGTCGGTGATCGCCATCTTTTTGCAGTTTTCGCCGATTTTTTGGAGCTTTTCGGTATCGGAGAGCATTGAATCAACGGTTTGTATCAGCTTTTCTCCGCTGAGGTCACTCTCCTCGATCAGCTTCGCGGCGTCCTTATTTACAAGCGCCATAGCGTTGTGATACTGATGATTTTCGGCAACGTTCGGAGAAGGAATGAGTATCGCGGGCTTGCCCATCGCCTGGATCTCGCTGAGCGTGATAGCTCCCGCGCGGCAGATAACAAGGTCAGCCGCCGCCATACAGACGTTCATATTGTCAATGTACGGTCTGATGTCGAGATTCGGGCATTCGGAAAGCTCAACTTTATTTTCTTCAAGCAGCTCCAAAAACCACTCGTTGTTGCCGCCGTAGGCGTGGATATGCTGATATCTTCCGTCCTTGGCGCTTCTGGTGATGAGCTCCGCCGCGGCTTCGTTTACCCTTCTGGCTCCTAAGCTTCCGCCGAACGAAAGCACTAAAGGCCGCTGGTCGAGGCCGAGCTTTTGACGCGACTCTTTTTTGTCGGTCGTCAAGATCTCTCCGCGCACGGGGTTGCCGGTAACTACCACATCAGCCTTATCAAAGTATTTCTTTGCGGCTTCAACGGCTACCATAACCTTTTTGACGCGTCTTGACAGCATTTTATTGGTAACGCCCGGATAGGCGTTTTGCTCGTGGATTATGCAGGGGATCCCCATTTTTGCCGCGGTGCGGACAACGGGTCCCGACACATAGCCGCCCGTGCCGATACAAATATCGGGAGCGAACTCTTTGATTATTTTTTTAGCCTCTGCGGACGAGGTAAATGTCCTTTTTACGGTCTTGGCGTTCGCGACCATACTCTTCGGAGAAAGGCTGCGCTGAAAACCGCTGATCGTTATCGACCTGATATCATAGCCCGCGTTTTTTACAAGGCGCTGCTCCATTCCGGTTTTGTTGCCGATAAACAGTATCTGCGCCTCAGGCTGTTTTTGCTTTATGTAGCCCGCGATAGCAAGCGCGGGGTTGATATGTCCGGCGGTTCCGCCGCCTGCGAGTAGTACCTTCATATTTTCTCCTTTAAAAGCCCGTTTGCCCGCGGCATTTTTGCGCAAAAACGCGCTGCCGAAGGCGGGGGTTTTTAGGTACAGGCAACTGCGCGCACCTGAATTACGCGGTGCTGCCTATATTATGTTCTTTCAATATTTGCCGTACGCGAGATCGAGAGCACGATTCCCATCTGCGCGAGCAGCATGATCAGCGAGCTGCCGCCGTAGCTGAAGAACGGCAGGCTGATACCTGTATTCGGAAGCCAGTCGGTGATAACCAGGATGTTGAGCACTACCTGGATACCTACCTGAGAGGTAAGTCCTATGCCGAGCAGCTTGCCGAATTTATCCTTGGCTCTGAGCGAGAGGGTGATACCTCTCCAAATCAGCAGAGCAAAAATCAAAAGGATGATAGTCGCGCCGATAAGCCCGAGCTCCTCAACAACTACCGCAAAGATAAAGTCGTTCTGCGGTTCGGGGATGTAGAGGTACTTCTGCCTTGACTGTCCGAGTCCGAGACCCCACAAGTGGCCTGAGCCTATGGCGTAAAGCGAGTTACGGGTCTGGTAGGTATCCCACCACATCTCGTCGGTAGTATATTCGAGCGCCTGACCCCAGCCCGCCATACGGCTCATAGCGTAGGACAGACCGCCCGTAACAGCCAAGATCAAAATAACTCCTACCAAAACTCCGCCGCCGATAAGAAGATATTTTGTCTTCATACCGCCGATATAGAGCATTAAAACGGTAAGGATGCCTATGATTACGATACCCGAGTAGTGCGGCTCCAAAAACAGCAGCAACGCTATTGAACCGAACACGATTATACCCGGAAGTATGCTGTACTTTGGCAGTTCCATTTTGTTGTAGTACTTACTTGCCCAGTGAGCAAAGAAGAGTATTACGCCCAGCTTTGCTATCTCTGACGGCTGGATGTTGAACATTCCCAGAGGGA
>JBGULZ010000153.1:0-6705 GCA_045116595.1 Ruminococcus sp.
TGTTAATGATGTTATAAAGCTTATAGATCTGTGCGAAAATGAATTCAAATTTGCCGATATGGATGATTTTTGCGTCGCGGGAGTTTCACGCGGCGGAATGATGACGTATATGTCCGCGCGCAGAGATAAGCGTATAAAGCGCATTATCGCGGTATCCGCGGTCAGCGACCTTTTTCAAAGTTACAATGAGCGCGACGATATGAAAGAGGTGCTCACGCGCTGCATCGGCGGATCTCCCGATGTGATCCCAAAAGAATACGAAAAGCGCTCGGCGATATATTGGACGGATGATATCAAGATACCCGTGCTGATCATCCACAGCAAGCAGGACGAAAAGGTCTCGTATTCGCAGGCGGAGGCGATGAACGCAAAGCTCAGCGGCAAAACAGAATGTAAGTTCATATCCCACGACGATGACGTCCACGGGATCCATAAGCAGGATTTTGAGCCTATAAACGAATGGCTGGGAAATGAATGATGTAAAATTCCCAAATTTTGTTTATTTTATGCTATTGCTTGAATTATTTATCAAAATGATGTAGAATAGGGGACATAGGAAAATTATAAATTAGAATTATAAGGAGTATTATGTTTAGAAAATCTTATAAATTTATCTCGATCCTTTTGTCCTTGATGATCGTATTTTCGGCGTTCGGATGTTTTTCGGGCTTTGCCGCGGAGAGCACCGGTGAAGAAACCGACAGCGGTACATACGATTTTACCATTGAGGACGCGTCAAGGATCCAGCGCTACTGCGCGTATTACGAAATGCTCAACGAAGCGCGTGAAACGCTGTATGACGTAAACTTTGACGGCTTTGTAACGGTAGGTGACGCGTCGCTCATCCAGATGCACATTGCCGGAATCATCGACATCCACAGCGAGGATTATCAAAATCAGCGCGTAGAGGGATTTACGATGCCTGCTCCAACGTCTTCGGAGAGTATTGATTACACCGTTCTTGCTCCCGATGAGCCCCAAACCGGAGAAGTACCTACCGACGGGCAGGGTATCGGAGAGATCGCTACCGATGAACCTACTACGGAGGAACCTACCACTGAGGAGCCTACTACTGAGGAGCCGACTACGGAAGAACCTGCTACCGAGGAACCGACAACCGTGGAGCCTGCTACCGCGGAGCCCGGCGCGACATACGTCCGCTTTGGTTTGTCGACGGTCTATATGGGTATCAATGAAACATACAAGCTCGTTGTCGATACCGACGCTGACGATTACACGTTCAGCTCAAGCGATGTGAGCGTAGCTTATATTGACGGCAGCGGAGTGATAATCCCACAAAAGACCGGAGTTATCAACGTGACCTGCACCGCTCCGAACGGAATAAAAGCCGAATGTCAGGTTTATGTCGGTCAGGAAGCTACCGACTTGATAATGAACGCCGCGGCGCTTACGGTCGGCGTGGGCGAGAGCTTTGACCTGAACAACTTTACCGTCGGCAACGGAAAGTTTGCCGTCAACAGGATGTTCTACTCAACAAATGACAACATCGTGACCGTTGAGCCCGATACCGGTATTTTTACCGCCGTAGGCTTGGGCAAGGCAAAGGTCGTCTGCGAGCTTATCAACGGAGTTACCGCGGAGTGCGATATAACGGTTTTGCAGTATTCGGAGACAATAACCCTCAATACATATTCCGTAACGGGAGGAGTAGGCGAGCCGCTCGGCTTTAGATACTTCCCCGAAAGCGGCAAGGCTGCCGAAGTACACGAGTACCACGCCGAAAACCCTGAGATTGTCGAGATTGACAAAACAAGCGGAATAATGAAGGGCAAAGCGGCAGGCAAGGCCAGGATATACTGTCAGATACAAAACGGCTTTAGGGTCTATGCCGACGTCACTATTATGCCGGCGCCCAAAAGCCTTTCGCTCAACGCGACATCCTGCAACATCAAGGTCGGCGACGTTATCCAGCTGAAACAGTCATATAACAGCGGCTCGTATAACACGCCGTACACGCTTGAATGGACAAGCTCAAACAGGGCGGTCAATATAGAGAGCCGCTCGGGCTATCTTGTAACGCTGAAGGCAAAGGCGGTCGGAACGTCAGTTATCACCGCTAAAACATATAACGGCTTGACCGTAAAGTGCACCGTCACGGTAAAGGGAAGCAACGTCAGATGTATTGACATTTCCTCGTGGCAGGGCAGCAACGTCGATTTTAAGAAGATCAAGGCTTCCGGAATCAACTACGTTATTATCCGCGCGGGCTTCAGAACCACCGCGGATAACCAGTTTGTAAATTACTACAACAAGGCAAAGGCGGCGGGGCTTAAAATAGGCTCGTACTGGTATATGTGCGCTCAGAACTACAGCGAGGCAAAGGCTGAGGCTGCGGCGTGTATACAGGTGCTCGGAGGCAGAAAGCTCGACTTGCCGTTGTACTACGATATAGAGGATCCGACCTCGCTACAAATCAACAGCCAGGCAGCGCTGACAAATATGGCTGTAGTGTTCTGCGATACGCTGAGGGGAAGAGGCTACAAGGTCGGCACATACTCCAGCGGAAGCATTTACGCGAAAAACCGCAAGCTAAATACCGATTTGCTCAGACAGAAGGGCTATTCGATTTGGGACGCCGAATGGGCGAGCTCAAATACTATCGTTTGCGACATATGGCAATACGCTGACGACGGCCGCGTAAGCGGAATAGACGGTTACGTCGATATGGATCTTATCTACAATCTTTATATAGCTGATTAAAACACAATAAAAAATTACCGGCTGTTACCAAGCGTAAGTGGTAACAGCCGGTTTGTTATTTAGTTACGGATCGAAAATCAGTCGATCATCCTTGCGCTTATGCTTTGCCGGAAACTTCCTTCTGGATCTTCATAGCGTCAAGAATATCTACTGTACCGTCGCCGTTTACATCTGCGGCAAGCAGCTGCTCGGGTGTGAGCTCTGCTTTATTTGCAGTGAACTTCTGGATCTCGATAGCGTCCATAATGTCCGCAACGCCGTCGCCGTTAACGTCGCCGGGAATAACAGGCTCGGGATCGGGCTCGGGCTCGGGATCGCGTAAAGAGTCAAGACGCTGATTGAGCGTATCCATAATACCGTCGATAACAGCCTTGTTCTCGTCAAGAGTTTTTGAGGTGTCATATTGAGTATTGGAGATATCCAGCTGAGCTAACGCGATAGCAAGGTCACAGGTCAGCGGATCGTCAGCCTCTGAGAGCAGCTCAGCTTCTAAGATCTTGTCGATCTTATACTGCTTGAATGCCGCGATATCCTCAGCCATTTTTTCCGCGTCAGCGGCTTTTTGCAGATCTTCATATGCCTTTTCGGCGTCGGTCAGAACATCATAATTTCTTACGCGCTCCTTTTCGACCGAGGTCAATGCGTCGTAAGCCTCACGCGCGGCGTCGATCTTAGCCTTGCAGTCGTCTGTGAACTCAACCTCGCCGATAGCGTCAATCTTCTCGAGCGTGTCGAGGATCTCGTCGGTGTATCTGATGGTGTGGGGAGTGAAGTCCGTGCCGGACTTGCCGTTTTCGATGCCTTCTCTGTACTTCATCAGACCGATCTCAGCAGCGAGCGATACGGGATCCGCCGAGATTCCGGTGTAGTTGCCCTTGAGCCAGAGCTCAGGTCTGTCTGAGAAGGTCGTGTTCCAGGCCTTTACAACGCCTGTCGCGCAGTTCATACCGAGAAGTGAATAGTAGTTGTTGTTCGGATTCGCGACATAGCTCTTGAGCATTTCAAGCTCGTCTGCGGTGATCTCTACCTGATAGTAGTCGTTCGGGAGCTGAGAATCATTGCGTCTGAACTGGTTGTAGATCTCTCTGTTGACTTCCATACCGCCCTGTGAATGACCGTCAGCGCCGTATTCGCCGGTTTCTTTGTTGTACTTATAAAGCTTAGCGATAGTAACCAGCATCGTGTCAAATGCAACGGAAGCGTCAAATTCTTCTCTGTTGTCAGTGAACAGATACATCTGTCTTACAAGCTCCTGAGTTTCCTCGCTTGTTATGCCGATATATCCGCCGGCTAAGGATTTTCTCAGGGTATCAAACTGAGTGGGATCAAAGCCGTAGTTAGAAATACTAAAGCTCTCGCCGGCAACCAGTGAGATGGTTGAGGGTGCGGACATCGCGCCGTTGTTGTACTCGTCAAAGTAAGAGTTCCTGTCCTCCAGACCGAGCTCGTTGTCGTTGCAAAGAGCGGGATCCGAGTTGTAGTTTTCGGGATGCTTCATATAGTCGAGCATAAGATCATTATACTTGTCGTTGGGACGGTAGTAATCGTTATAGCTCATATCGATGTCAATATCCTCATAGGTCGTGAAGGTGAGAGCTCCGTGGGGAACAAGCTCATCCATTGTTATATGACGACCGGAGATCGTGACAAGTCCGACTATCTTTGAGCCCTTGTAGTCGCCGAGCACTACCTTTGTTTTTGCGCAAACCATTCTGTCGCTTGAACCTGCATAAGCGGTAACGATAACCGACTTGCCGTCCTCGGGGACATCGCCCGCAACGGTGATAAGTCCGTTTTTGTCAACGCTGATGATCGGATCGGAAGAAATGTACTCAATGCTTGTATCAAACGGAGTGATTAATTTGAGCAGGCCGGTGTAATAGGTCTCGGCGTCGAGCTGATAGGTGTCGCCCTTTTTATCAAGCTTGATTTCCTTGGGCATACCTGTGACCTCAGCCTCAGCGAAAAGAACCTTAATATTGGTATCCTCTTCAACCTTAATAATATCCGAAGCGGAATATTTGTTGTTTGCAAGAATACAGAGCACTGCCTTGGCAGTGGTGGGCATAGCGTTGACTTCAACCTCAGTGCCCTTCTTTACAAGGAATCCGGAATAGGGGATCATCTCCGGCTTTCCTTCTTCCTTTTCATATGATAAGAAGCAGTCGGTATTGGCTTCGTCAAATGTGACCTTGACCATATCGTCGGCATTTTCGTAAACATATACTTCATAGATAACGCCGATGTTTTCGTTTGCTTCGGTGCAAGCCCAAACCACGGTCTCGCCTTCCTTGAGCGCGGTAAGCTTATCTCCGTTGACTTCAACTACCTCGTCATCGGGGGAGATTGTCTGCCAGATCACTTTGCCGTCAGCAGGCGCATCGTTGATTTTAAGCTCGGTGTAATCGGAAACGTTGATGGTATCGCCGACTCCGATCTGGATATTATAATTCTTTGTGGCCGTGATCACAGCCTTATCGTACTTGACCGAAAGCTTAGAGTACTTAGCCGGCATAACGGTATAGTAAGCGCCTTCGTCGGCGTCAAAGCTGTCGTTGTTATAGAACGATTCGCCGTTGAGTGTGATGTCGGTCAGGATGTACTTGTACTCATCCTCGGAAATTGTTGATTTAACATAAACGGTCTTGCCCGCGGGAACCTCCGCCTGAGCGTCAAGCATTACCTTGTCGTCGCCGTTTTTATAGTAGATCTCTGTTTTTGTGTCTTCGTCTACCGCGTCGCCGTTAACAATAACGGTGTCGAGGATGTTCTTAGCTTCGTCAGCGCTTGATTTAATATCAAAGTTAACGGGGAGCGAGTTTGTCTTGAAGCTTACAGCTCCGTCCTCGTATACGCTCGGCAGAGTATTGCTTCCGCTTGTAACGTAATAGTTTCCGCCTTCGATCGGGGGAACCTTTACCTTGATCCAAACACCGTCTTTGAATTCGGTCTGTGAATCGGCCTTGAAGGTTGTGCCGTTAACGTCAAAATCGATCTCGGGGATCTGACCTTTGATCGCGGTTGCGGTATAAGTGCCGTTTGCCTTGACGTTGACATTGACATCCTGCTCGTCCTTGTTGTAAACGTAAGAAGCGTCGCCCTTTGCGGCGTTCATAACATCGGCGATCTTTGTTCTGCTGCTGTCGATAGTAAATAAATCGTTGTCATAAACATAGTTTACGGGAGCAACGTTCTTGGGAGCGCTTACATAAACCCAGCCTGTGTCGTCCTGATAACCCGCGCCGGGCTCTGCAACGCCCTCGGAGTTGTTGAGGTAGTAGCCGGGGAGGGTGTTTCTGATGTTATCCCTAACGCCCTTGGGAGCGTCCATATACTTAAAGATACCATCGGATGCGGATGCGAGCTTATATGAAGTATCCTCGCCGTTTCTTGTGCCTACAGCGGCGTTCCAAGCTCT
The DNA here is from genome assembly GCA_045116595.1 of Ruminococcus sp. Lineage (GTDB taxonomy): Bacteria > Bacillota > Clostridia > Oscillospirales > Acutalibacteraceae > Ruminococcoides. The sequence continues at coordinate 6,140 of JBGULZ010000153.1, forward strand.
CAGAGCAACGGTCGCGCAGCTGTTCTTGAGAATATTGAATTTGTTGAGGTTGCCCTGAAGGTACATCGCCATTGTGTTGAACTGGGTGTCGGTGATGTCCAGATCATATGTGACATTCTCATACTGATCCCACTCAAGCTTCTGGTTGTAGAGCTCGCGGTTAAAGCAAACGCCGCCTTCTACAACGCCGTCAAGAACCTTTGTGTAGTCGAGTCCGACCTCTTCAAAAGCAGCCTTGATCTTTGCGAGAGCCTCGTCTGTAGCGATCCTGCCTTCGTTGAGATATGTAAAGATCGTCTCAATGACCGCTGCCTTGCCGGTGGACTGTAATGTCGTCCAGGCTGAGCTGTTCTTGATAACGCCGAGAGCAGCCTGGGGAACAGTGAGGTCAAATCCGCGGTACATTCCGATAGTTACGATCTCGCCGCGGTCAAGAGTAACGGACTTTGAGTTCGTAAATGTAAAATACTTTTCGGAATCGTTGCCTGTGTGGTTTGAACCGTTGGCGATGCTCTCGTTGATGTCCTTGTAATATACGTCGTCAATTGCATACGCGCCGTACAGAT
>JBGULZ010000154.1:0-2623 GCA_045116595.1 Ruminococcus sp.
AAGGCCCTGCGATCCAGGAGACCCGCTGCGCCTACGGCAAGTTCTTTGAAAAGAAGGCTTGCTACATCAGCCCAAAGTGGTTCCCCGATTTTGCAAATTACCGCCGCGACGGTTACGACTTTGACGCGCGCTATGACGACGGGCTTGTGCCGTACAGGGATAAGCAGCTTTATGATTTGGTAGAGGGCAACGCCCCGGTTATCTCAAAGCGGCTAAAGCAGCTCGGCAACTATAAAAAGGGCGGCAACAAGGGCTTTGATACCATCATCACAAGGTTGCAGGCACAGTGTTATGTCACGATCAGCGACTTTGTCTATATGAAGGATAAATTCGGCAACCCCTACGGGTGGGGAGTAGCCGAGTATTCAACGCCCGAATCGTTTATGGGCAGCGGTTTTACCGACAAAGTCTACAGCTGTTCGCCTGAAGAATCCTACGAAAAGCTCTTGGAGCATTTTTGCAAGCTGTTCCCGAATGAGGACATTGCCCATATCAAAAAGTTTATAAAGTAAACCGCGTTATAAAACCCCTGCCGAATAGTTTGGCAGGGGTTTGTTGCAGATGTAAATACTATTTTTTTACTGGAACGCCATTTTTCACGATGTAAACCTCGCCGGAGATCTCCATCATATCCTTGTCGTTGTAGGAGTCGGTATAAAACGCGTCTATCTTTTTATCACCGTAAAGCTCCTTGTATCGCTTGACTTTGTTGTCGCCGAAGTTGAACCACGTGATCCTTTTCTGCTCCAAATCGACCTCAGTGCCGACTATGTTATCCGTATTGAGCTTATCGCGGATCCCGTCGAGCAGAATGATCGGGCTCGCTGAGATGATGACGTCGCCGGGCTCGATAAGACTGAGCATATTTTTGTACAGCTTATCCGTGCGCGTTTCCCAGAATTGCGTTATAAATTCCCTGTAAGATTCCGTATTATCTATAACCGAGGCAAAGAAATTATTGATTATCGTTTCGAGTCTTTCCTTTTTCAGCAGGCATAGCTTATATCCGGTAAGGCTGAACAGGATCACAGGCACGTGGAGCAATATCTTCTTGTTGTGCCTGATCATAAAAAGCGAAAACTCAACGGAGCTTTCTCCTCTGTAAAGAGTATTGTCAAAATCAAAAACCTTCACACCGACCGTCCTTTTCTTTATACTTACAAATTGAATGTGTGTTAATTTTATCATAACGAAAACCATTTATCAACTCATAATAAAGCAAAGCAGGTATCAAGCGCCGAGTAGACACTTGATACCTGCTTTTTATGGTTATTTTTTATGGCATGATCCATGCATTGCGCAGCCCTTGCAGTTGCCGCAGTTGCACACTACGGATTTACCCTGCTTTTTCTTTCTTATCATACTGATGATGATAGCGGCTACAATACCGATAAGTACCGCGCATATTACGATAGTCCAAATATTACTTGCTATCCATTGGAGCATAAACTCAACTCCTTATTTGATTTTTACATTTTTAGTCAGCTTGTTCGCTTCCTTGTAGGGCTTAAAGAGCATAAACAGCATAAACGCGATCAGCAGGATAGAAATTATCAAGCCGATGATGTTCAGATTGCCCGTGAACGCTCCGCCGATCTGGTTGATGCACAAAGCGATAACATATGCGAAGCCGCATTCATAAGCGATAGCGAAGAATGTCCATTTTGCGCTGTTCATTTCCCTTTTGATAGCGCCCATAGCCGCAAAGCACGGAGCGCAGAGCAGGTTGAATACAAGGAACGAGAAGCCGGTGACCGCTGTGAACTGCTGTGCCAGTACCGCCCAGACGGGTTGTTCTCCGCCGCCGTAGAGCACGCCCATTGTTCCGACGATGTTCTCCTTAGCGATAAGACCTGTGATAGAAGCCACAGCCGCCTGCCAGTTGCCCCAGCCGAGAGGCGCGAACAGCCAAGCTATACCGTTGCCGACGATCGCGAGTATGCTGTTGCCGATCTCGTCCTCACCGAGCATACCGAATGATCCGTCGACCCAGCCGAAGCGGCTCAGGAACCAAAGCACGATGGTCGAAAGCAGGATGATAGTTCCCGCCTTTTTGATGAACGACCATCCGCGCTCCCACATCGAGCGGAGCACGTTGCCGATGGTGGGCAGGTGATACGCAGGAAGCTCCATAACGAACGGAGCAGGCTCGCCCGCAAAGGGCTTTGTCTTTTTGAGCATAATACCCGAGATGATGATCGCCGCCATACCGATGAAGTACGCGCTTGTGGCTATCCACGGCGATTTTCCGAAGATAGCGCCCGCGATCAGCCCGATAAACGGTATTTTTGCTCCGCAGGGGATGAATGTTGTTGTCATTACAGTCATACGGCGGTCACGTTCGTTTTCAATTGTACGCGACGCCATGATTCCCGGGATTCCGCAGCCCGTTCCGATAAGGATAGGTATAAACGATTTGCCCGAAAGACCGAAGCGGCGGAATATCCTGTCGAGCACAAAGGCGATACGCGCCATATATCCGCAGGATTCCAAAATAGCCAGCAGCAGGAAGAGCACGAGCATTTGCGGTACGAATCCGAGCACCGCGCCTACGCCGCCGATGATTCCGTCGAGAATCAGACCCGACAGCCATTCCGGAGCGTTTGCGGCTGTAAGCCAGCCC
>JBGULZ010000155.1:0-5426 GCA_045116595.1 Ruminococcus sp.
AAAGGGCTACGGCGGAGAGATAAGGCTGATCTGCGGTATCAAATCCGACGGCAGCATTGAAGCTGTCAAAACGCTGAAGCACAGCGAAACAAGCGGTATCGGCTCAAAGGTCGTTGACAACAACTCGAACTACCGCGAAAACTATTACGGAAAAACAGAAGACAACTACGAAAGCGTTGACGCCGTAACGGGCGCGACGATCTCTTCAAAGGCTTACAAAAAAGCGATTGGGACCGCTTTTGAAGCATACGATACGGTAAAGGAGGCGAAGTAATGAACACACTGCAAAACTTTTCCAAGGGATTAGTTAAAGAAAACCCTGTTCTGGTGCTTGTGCTCGGCACGTGCCCGACTCTCGCGACCTCCACATCCGTTACAAACGCGCTCGGTATGGGCGCGGCGGCAACAGTTGTTCTGCTTTGCTCCAACATCGTTATCTCAGCTCTGCGCAAGATCATCCCCGACAAGGTGCGCATCCCCTGCTACATCGTGCTTATCGCGGGCTTTGTCACCGCGGTGCAGATGCTCGTAAAGGCGTTCGCGCCTGCGCTTGACGCTTCGCTGGGGATATACCTTCCGCTGATCGTCGTAAACTGCATAATCTTAGGCAGAGCGGAGATGTTCGCCAACAAAAACAAGGTCTGGGATTCCGCCGTTGACGGCTTGGGAATGGGCGCGGGCTTTACCTTGGCGCTCGTGCTTATGGCAACTATCCGCGAGGTGTTCGGCAACGGTACGTTTATGGGAATACCTATCCCCGTACTCAGCGACAACCATATTTCTATCCTGACAATGGCCCCCGGCGGATTCTTCGTATTCGGACTGCTGATCGCGGCGGTCAACAAATTCTCCGCCAACAAGCCAAAGAAAAAGGATTTCGGCTGCGCGGGCTGCCCGTCGGCTCAGATCTGCGGCAAAACAGACTGCGACTCCGGTAAAAAGGAGGCGGCTGTAAATGACTAAGCTTATAATCATACTGCTCTCCGCGGTATTTATCAACAACTATGTGCTGTCGAAGTTCCTGGGTATCTGTCCGTTCTTGGGCGTTTCCAAAAAGCTCGACTCCGCAACGGGTATGAGCCTCGCGGTAATATTTGTAATGCTGCTCGCGACTGCCGCTACTTACCCGATACAGTTCTATCTGCTCGAGCCGAACAACCTCGGTTATTTGCAGACTATCGTATTCATACTCGTTATCGCCGCGCTGGTCCAGCTCGTCGAGATCATTCTCAAAAGATATATACCCTCGCTGCACCAAAGCCTCGGCGTATATCTGCCGCTGATCACCACAAACTGCGCGGTTTTGGGCGTTACTATCCTCAACGTTCAGGATTTTCCCGTGACCGAAACGACATCGTTCTGGTGGGGCTTTACACAGTCTATGATAAATTCGCTCGGCAGCGGTCTGGGCTTTTTGCTGGCTATGGTAATGTTCTCGGGCGTGCGCTCAGTGATCGAGGGCTGCGATGTTCCCAAAAACTTCAAAGGACTGCCGATAACCCTTGTGGCGGCGGCTATAACATCACTCTCGTTCCTCGGCTTCGGCGGAGTTATCGAGAACCTGTTTGCCGGTTAAGGGGGTGCTGTAATGACTGAAATTTTGACTGCGGTCATACCCGTTGTTATAATCGGCGTTATCTGCGCCGCGGTGCTCGTTGTCGCTTCTAAAATCATGGCGGTCAAGGAGGACGAACGCTTCCCGAAGGTAAGAGAATGTCTGCCCGGAGCCAACTGCGGAGCCTGCGGCTATGCAGGCTGCGACGGCTACGCAAAGGCATTGTGCGAGGACAGCAGTACTCCGACTAACCTCTGCGTTCCAGGCGCCGACGCCGTATCAAAACAGCTCAGCGAGGTGCTCGGCGTTGAGTTTGCCGATGTTGTTGAGCAGGTGGCTGTTGTACACTGCTCCGGCGACTGCGACCATACTCAGGACAAGGTCGAGTATCAGGGCATAGAAAGCTGCGCCGCCGCAAAGCTTATGTACGGCGGAAAGGGCAGCTGTACCTACGGATGTCTCGGGCTGGGCGACTGCCAAAAGGTTTGTCCACACAACGCTGTCTGCATAGAAAACGGTGTCGCGAAGATCAACACCCGTAACTGCGTCGGCTGCGGACTGTGCGCGAAGGCTTGCCCGAACCATCTTATCAGCCTCGTTCCGGATGTTGAGCGCGTGGTCGTTACCTGCTCAAACAAGGACAAGGGCGCCGCTACCCGAAAGGTCTGCACACGCGGATGTATCGGCTGCAGAAAGTGCGTTAAGGTGTGTCCGCTGGATGCGATCACGGTAGTTGACAACTTAGCTGTTATCGACTACGACAAATGCGATAATTGTCCCGACTTCGGTATCTGCGCCAAAAGCTGCACCACAGGCTGCATAGTCCTCACGGATCTGAGCGGGATGTACAGGTTTAAATAGAGTTAAGAGTTTAGTGTTTAGAGTTAAATCATTATATACTAAAAAGGTCATTCTGAATCAAGCTTCAGAATGACCTTTTTTCTTTTGCGGATACCCCGCATTATCACTTTGGAGCGAAGCGGCTTATCATTAAACTCCACTCTCTAAACTCTTATCATACGCCTGCCTTACCGCTATCGCAAGCTGATCCGCGCAGGAGGTGGGCTTCATACCGCAGGTATTGCCCTTGAGCTTGCTCTCTATCTCCCCGACCGTCATACCGTCGCAGAGCTTTGAGATAGCCTTTAGGTTGCCGTTGCAGCCGCCCAAAAAGCTGATATCCGTCACAACGTCGCCGTTGAGCGTAAAGTTGATCTCCATCGGGCAAACGCCCCTTGTTCTGTACTTGTATGCTGACATTTTTATTCTCCGTTCACGTTGTTTAGTTTAATATATTATGCGCAACATTTTGATTTTTGTCAAGTCAAATCAATAAAAATACGGCGACCCCGAAGGATCGCCGCTGAAAAGTATAAATTTAATCAGGCTTCTTTCTTTGACTCGAGGAACTTGTAAACGCCTGCAGCAACAGCCGCGCCTACGAGCGGACCAACGATGAATACCCAAAGAACGCCCATGGGAGCCGCGTTGCCCTGCATAAGAGCTACCAAAGCGGGACCGAAGCTGCGAGCCGGGTTGACCGATGTGCCGGTAAGGCCGATGCCGAGGATGTGTACGAGTGTGAGTGTGAGACCGATAACGAGTCCGCCGAACGAACCGTGGCCTGCCTTTTTGGATGTAACGCCGAGGATGGTGAGTACGAATACGAATGTAAGGAAGCACTCAACAATAAGACCGGCTACAACGCTTTCGTTAACACCCGCAAGGCCGTTGCATCCAAAGCCCATAAGCTGACCCTCAACGGGGCTGGTCATATCCGGAACCTTGCCGAGACCGAAGATAGCAGCCAGCACGCCTGCGCCCGCAAATGCGCCAAGGCACTGAGAGATGATGTAACCGAAGAAATCGGCAACTGACATTCCGCCCGAGATCAAAACGCCCAAAGAAACAGCGGGATTGATGTGGCAGCCCGAGATATTGCCTACACAGTAAGCCATACCTACGATAACGAGACCAAACGCCAAAGCGGTAAGGATGTAGCCGCAGCCTTTTTCAGCGTCGCAGCCAACGAGCATTGCGGTTCCGCAGCCCAAAACTACAAGAACCATTGTGCCGATAAATTCGGCGATGTACTTTTTTACAGAACTCATTTATGTTCCTCCTTTTAAATTTATAGGCTTCTCCGCCTATATTATTTCAATTAAAATATATCACAAAAGAGGAGTCAATGCAAGTAATTTTGCACAAATTTTCTGTAACCTTTTATTACAATTAATTCACAAACAACATAAATCGGGGCTTTTTTTATTTGCACCAGATCAATTCGGTAAAAAACTGCCCGTACATATCGTCCCAGCCGTCGATCGGATCCACTCCGCCGCCGTTTACGCTCCTTAGCTTGGCGTCGTTTTGGGTCTGTCCCGCGGCAAGAAGCTCGCCCGCGGTTATCTGATATCCTTTTTCTCTGCACAAGGCGCAAAAATCCTCGACGGGATCATCGCTGTCTCGGGTTTTGATTAGCTCTGCTTTCAAATCACTGTCGGCACGCGCTGCCCTTAACAACCTTTCGAGCTCCTGTTCAACCACGATATATCTCTCCTTTTCATATTTACACAATAAAAAAGACCGCTCATTTTGAACGGCCTTTGGTGCGCTGTTATTCGATGGAGTTGTCAAGATACTCCATAAGCTCCTCGTCATCCTTCTTTTGCTTTTCCTTAACAACAAAGAAAGCTGTGGCCGCGGCACAAATAGCCGCAACTATGGTGACAACACCTATAATAATCATAAGACTTCTTTTCTTCATATTGACGACCTCCAGATTATTTAATTTAAAAATATCTATATATATTCTAAACAATTTTTTGTAAAAAGTCAACAGTAAAATAAAAAACAAGCGCATATTTTGCACTTGTTTTTTTCATCCGCATTATCAGATAAATAAACACAGCTAAAATAATCGATCAAAACAAAAAAAGCAGAGAAAACTCTGCTTTTATCTTGTTCAAATCATTAAGTAATACTTACGCGGAAGCGTTCAGACGCTTCTGAAGTGAAGATTTGCTTCTTGCAGCGGTGTTCTTGTGAAGAATTCCCTTGGCAACAGCCTGGTCAATTTTCTTGATAGCAAGACGAACTGCCTCCTGCTTGTTGTCAGCATTTGTGTCAACAGCATAGTAAGCCTTTTTGATTGCTGTTCTGAGAGCTGACCTTGTAGCCTTGTTACGGGCTGTTTTTGTAGCAATAACCTTAACGCGCTTTTTTGCAGATTTAATGTTGGGCATTGTCCCACCTCCTTGATTTTATCGTCATACAGGTGATATTTTAGCATATATAGCGCCAAAAATCAAGTATTTTTTTTAAAAAGTTGAGTTTTTGGGATTTTTAAAATTCTATATCTATATATTGTGCCGGATAATAAATACTAATCAATATGCAGATCATTCTTTGGTTTCTTTGTTACCGTTTTGCGGCGGGGTTTTTCTTGACCTCCACCACATATAGACTATCACGACCAAAAATACGATCAGCATACCCCTGAAAATATACCCGGGCACGCCGTCAAACACCGGAAGTCCGCCGAACGCGCGAAGTCCGTACCATACTGTAAGGATCATAAAGAACAGCGACAGAAGATATCCGAAAACCCCGTGCTTTCTTCCGACAAAAAACATCAGCACGGTGATCGCTGCCCATAAAAACACATACGCGTACTGCATAAACTGAGTCATAGCTTAGTTCCCCTCATCTTATACGATTTAAAAATATACATCTATTTTATCGTGTAAGCCCCAAAAAAGCAAGTCCAATGTGACAACAAGGTGAAACTTTTTAAAAACAGGAAATATTTTTGACAAAACTCTTGACTTTTTCTGACTTTGGTATTATAGTAAGAACATAGCGATTAGCA
>JBGULZ010000156.1:0-4115 GCA_045116595.1 Ruminococcus sp.
AAAAACTTGATCATTGCACGTTTATACGCACTGATCAGCAGTAAAAAAACGTCAATATTTTTATATGACCGCAAAATCATAAAGCAAACATTTATTATATGGGCGATCGCGACTTTTTCCGGATTAATCGGTTATATTCTAAAGTATGTTTTTCTATACGTTTCAAACACTGCGTTTATTAAATTTGGCGGCAGTATCATTTCACGGTATATGACCGTCACCGCCAATGAAAATCCGGTTATTTGCGTTGTATCATTTGCAGTCTCTTTCGCACTATGTTTTTGGCTCGTGTTTATATTCGGAAAAATTTTGCAAATTGAGAGACGTGTTATAACTGCATTGTTGCTATCCATTTTATGCGCTCCATATTCCGTCACTTTACCGATCAAGGATTTTGCTTCGGCGGTCACTTCATTTTTCGGCGTAATATTCATACTGTTTTTAATACCGTATTTTTTCTACAAGCATTTTTCATCTTTGATCTATCGAATCAATCAGAAGAAGGGTAACGGCACAACAGATAAAAGGATCAAGTGTATAGTTTTCGCTTTTGTCGGACAGTTTATAGGTATTTTTTCCTTATTGGTACTAAATATTGCATCTGATTTTGCTTTATATATACACGATCCGCAGTTTTCTCTGCAAGACACGACATACGGCGATCCAAATATCCCGTTGATCGTTTTTTCAGTTTCGATTTTGGTCGGTGCATTATGTAATTTGTTGCTGTTACTGCGCTTTTGCTTTACTCCTAAAAAGCCCAACATAAAAAGCAACTTACTGAGTTCTTTCGCTTTATTCATCCTCAACGCACCATATGTGTTATTTATCTTTTACTTTATAATGTATTTAGCTATGCTTTATCGTATGCACTGAATAACGGTATTTCTTTTGATCTTACCGATATGGATCCAATCACAGTCACCTATATGATCGGCGATGCCGACGGCGACGAAGACGTTACGATCGTTGACGCAACGCTGATACAAAGAAAGCTTGTCAATATCCCCGTATTTTCATTTAACGAGAAAGCCGCTGATGTTGACGGCGATGGATTGAATATTACTGACGCGACAAGGATTCAGCGTTTTCCGGTTGGCTTCTATGATCCATACAATATAGGCAAAACGGTCAGCTATCATATGTATGAATTGGAAAGCTCTTCAGAATAAAGATCCGTCGGACTTTTAAAGCCCGACTTGGTATTAAAGCGCAGCAGTTGAGCGACTGCTGCGCTTTTGTAATGCAATGGAGACGGTAAAACGAGAGATGTCTGATTATCCTCAGCAAGTACACCGTATTCCGAGAAAAAATAACGCAGGATTGCGAAAAACGATCCGCTTCCTTGTGCGTTGTGTCATTCCGCAGATCAAATATTATCGCAAATTTTTTTCTCTTTACTTTTTATTTGGAATAGCGTATAATTTATTAAACCATTGTAGAAAGGACGATTGATCATGAAAAGAACTACAGCCATTATACTTGCGTCTATCATATTGATGTTCGCTTTTTCGGGCTGCACAAGCAATCAAACAGGTAAAACCGCAAATGATATGATAACGTCTGATCTGTATTTTACCAAGCAGGAGATACGTAGGTCTCCCGACTGGGTGACGAAGCTGGATGCGGCAAAGGAGTGTGAACAGCTGATTGTTGTCGCGGGAGTGGATAAGACGACAGCCTATGTCACAATGCACGAGAAGAACAATAACGGTGAATGGGAGCAGATTATCGCTACCCCCGGTTTTATCGGTCTTGACGGCTTAGGTAAAGCGAACATCAACGACTGCTATACTCCTGTTGGTTCCTTCACCATTGATAAAGCGTTCGGACTCGCCGATAATCCGGGCTGTCAAATGGAGTACACTAAGGTGGATGAAAACTATTATTGGTCGGGAGATTCAAAAAACCACTTTAATGAGCTGGTCAATATCAAGGACATCCCCGATCTTGATACCAAGAACAGTGAGCATATTGCCGATTTCGACTATGCCTATCAGTATGTGCTGAATATGGGCTATAACTCAGAGTGCGAGGTAGAAAAGGGCTTTGCTTTCTTTTTGCACTGCTTCCGTATCAACCGCACCTATACCGGCGGATGTGTCGGCGTACCTGAAAATATCATGAGATTCATCATGCAGCATATCAAGCCCGGATGCAAGATCACCATAGATTCACTCGACAATATGGGTGGCAATCTTGATGAGTCTATGATATAAATAATCAAGTCAAAAAGGATGAACGCATAACAAATAGCAGATAAACTCGTGTCGAAGGAGAAGAAGAGTGAAAAATAAGAAAAAGCTGTTGGTATTATCCGTTTTTGTCGTATTGGCGATTATATCCTCGGTTGTATACGTCGTCGCCGTCGGCAATCACTATACGCTGCATACCAAAACCTTTTTGGGAACGGAACAGCTGCCGCGCTTAGAGATCAAGCTGAGCGACGATAGCGTTGTACGAATGGCAGACGCCCGAATGGAAAACGAGGAGCTTGTCGTTGTTTTTGAAGCGCTGAACCCGGGAAAAACAACCGTCAACATCAGCTTTGAGCCTGAGGACGGTTTTGCTCCGCTGCACGAAAGAGCCTTTGAGGTCAACGGCTTTCATACCCTGTTTGACCATACAGACGGTGGAATCAGATTTAACGGATTTCAATTTGTTGTTTATGCCGCTTTGTTTGTTCTTTTTGCCGTACAGTTTATGACGCTGTGGATGTTCAGAGATTGTCGGAAGAGGGGAGATTTTTCCTATCCGATGGTTGCCTGCGGCGGTATCGGAATATATAACTTTGTGTTGTTTGCTTATCTCCTGTACAGAATGCTGACCAGCTTTATTGATTCGGTCGACATCCTGTTTGAGATGGTGACTGAAACCGGACAGCTGCTGCTTTTTGGACTCACGCCCGTTATGCTCGTTATTTCTGTGCTGCTTGCTGTCAGCAATATCGGACTGATACGTAACGAAGGAAGAAGACCCGTCAATATGCTGGGCATCGTATTCGCGGCTGTGTGGTTTATCGGAATGGTACTGACGCTCGGCGCAAATGAGCTAATCATGCTGTTGGATATTTCTTATCCGAAAACCGTCTGGCTTATTCTGATCTATGTTATCGCTTACTTTGAGTGTATGTTCTTATCAACAGTCGCTTGTACCTATCTTTCTACGAAATATCTTCCGCCGTTTGACCGCGACTATATCATCATCCTCGGCTGCGGCATCAGAAAGGACGGAGGTCTGACGCCGCTTTTGAAGGGGCGTGTTGACAGCGCCGTGACGTTTGAGAAGAAGCAGCATGAGCAGACCGGCAAGCACGCGGTGTTTGTGCCTTCGGGAGGACAGGGAGCGGACGAGGTCATGTCCGAGAGCGAAGCGATGAAAAACTATCTGCTGAGCATCGGTATACCGCAGGAGCAGATCATTCTTGAGAACAAAAGCGAGAACACCATGCAGAATATGCAGTTTTCAAAGAAAGTGATCGAAGAACACGGCGGTGAGATCAAAGACAAGAGGATTGCCTTTGCTACTACCAACTATCATGTGTTCCGAGGATATATCCTTGCCCGCAAGAACGGATTTGAGGCGAAAGGGATCTCCGCAAAAACAAAGTCATATTTTTATTTCAACGCTTTCCTGCGTGAGTTTATCGGCTTACTCGTCGATCAAAAGTGGAATCATATTGTTTATATTATGCTGATCGTCGCTTTGATCGTAACGCTGAATCTTGTAGGGTAAAGTAATACTTAAGTATTGATAGATTCTATGGCTTGTCTGTAATCAATTGCCGCTTGAATGATAACAGCGTTTGCTAATTCCTCGGCAGCATAAAGCATGGGATCCACATACAAAATAATCACCTCTTAAAAAATTTTTGCAACAAAAAAAGAGCCAATCACTATACTTCTAAAACTTAATTAGAAATATAATGATTGGCTCTCAAATTTGTATATGTACCAACCGCCCATAAATCGGGAGAAGGCGGTTGGCTTTAGAAAGGACAACAAAAATGTCAAACACAAACTCAAAATAAAAAAGCCGACTGTAAAAGTCAGCTTCATCAGATAAAGGAAAACTCGCTACAAGTATTGGCATCTCCCTATTTTCACACCTCGTCG
>JBGULZ010000157.1:0-4240 GCA_045116595.1 Ruminococcus sp.
CGACGAGGGCGTTCAAAACCATATTAAGAAAAATAATTTTTAATGTCAAAAGCTGTTTACTTAACTTCACAAAAAACATAAGAATAAAATAATAGAAAGCCGAAAAAGAGCTGATTTTGTAGAAATACAAATCGGCTCTTTTTATTTAGGAGGAAACTATGCTTGAAGATTTGAATTTGGACAATACAGAGGACAAAGACCATCCAGATGAATTAACCGAATATGAATGGGCTGAGTATTGTTCAACTATCCCGTCGCCTTATGATTGTCAGTATTGCCGTCATTATAAAGATGTTTACGGTGATGGTAATAGAATATGCAGTTTATATCATTGCCCTTATCAGGAGCGTGATCTTCAAATATGGAAGGATAGTTTAGACAGTTATGACTAAGCATCCATTCGTCCTATTTGAAAACTAATACTTTGATTACTACTCATTTTTGTTTTTCATCATTCATCTCCTTTCTACGGTGAGCCGAGGGCTTGTCTTTCGGCTCACCTACATATCGAGAAATCGCATACTTTATATATTTCAGTTTTCTATATATAATGAAAGCGTAAGGAGGTAATGTTTTATGAAAAGCCCTAAATACCATTTGTATCTGACGAGCAAAGAGTACACACAGGTTATCGGCGCTCTTGTTGAGCTAAAAAACGAGCTTATCAGCGAAGGCAGATATACCGACGCGGTTGACGAACTCCTTATTAAATTCAGCAAGGCGAGAACGAAAAATCTCAAAGTCGTATATACGAACTGATTATTTGACTGTCTGTTTTTCAACAGGCAGTTTTTTTATGCCCATTTTCAGATAGCAGCACCATAAATAAGTCATACATAGCTGCTATTACAGTTGGCGCTATGAATCTGATGAAAGGAGGTATAACGATGCCAAACTGTAAAACGATAGCCGTTTGCAATCAGAAGGGCGGCGTTGGAAAGACTACAACCACAATGAATTTGGGCGTAGGCTTGGCAATGCAAGGTAAACGGGTACTTCTTGTTGACTGTGATCCGCAGGGCGATTTAACGACCTGTTTGGGATGGCAGAGAGTTGACGAGATACCGATTACACTCGCTACGAAGATGCACGAAATCATCCGCGATGATAGCACAGACGCATTAAGCGGTATTTTGCATCACAGCGAGGGCGTTGACCTTATCCCGTCCAATACGGATTTAGAGGGCTTGGAAATGTATCTTGTGACCGCAATGAGCCGCGAGAACATTCTGAAAACCTATCTGAACAAGGTGAAGTCAAACTATGATTACGTTCTGATTGATTGCAGACCGTCGCTTGGTATGTTGACCTTGAATGCTTTAACGGCTGCTGACAGCGTAGTTATCCCTGTGCAGGCTCAATATTTGCCTGCCAGAGCTATGACACAGCTTTTGCGGACTGTTTCAAAGGTTAAGGCGCATACCAATCCTAAGTTGTCGATAGACGGCATTTTACTGACGCTTGTCGATAACCGGACAAACCTTGCCAAAAGCACCATAGACGCTATACACGAAAACTTCGGGAGTGTCGTCAGAATATTCAAGACCAATATTCCTATTGCGGTTAAAGCCGCAGAGGTATCTTCCAAAGGCAAAAGTATTTACGCTTATGAAGCAGGAAGCAAGGTTGCACAGGCATATTCCGCTTTCACTAAGGAGGTGTTGACAGATGCCAAAAAGAAAGACCGACTTCGATCTTCCGACGCTCGATGATCTTTTCTCTACGCAGGAGGAACGCGACGAAGCAAAGCTCGACAAAATCAGGGACATTCCTTTGGAACTGATCGACGATTTCCCCGATCATCCTTTCCACGTTCGTGATGACGAGGATATGCAACAGCTTGTCGACAGCATTAAAACGCGCGGCGTACTAACTCCTGCTGTCTTGCGTGAAAAGGAGGACGGCAGATATGAGCTTGTCAGCGGACACCGCAGAAAGCGGGCTTGTGAGCTTGCAGGATTATCCACGCTCCGCAGCGAGATTAAGGATTTGTCCCGCGATGAAGCAATCATCTATATGGTCGAGAGCAATTTTCAGCGTTCTTCCATTTTGCCGAGCGAAAAAGCCTTTTCGTATAAAATGCGGCTTGAAGCTATAAAAAGGCAAGCGGGCAGACCGAAAGCAGAAAATGGTGTCCCAGTGGGACACGATTCTTTGGTGGGTAAATCCAGAGAGATTATTGCAGCTCAATCAACAGATAGCAATACTCAAATCCAAAGATATATCCGCTTAACTCACCTTATTCCCGAATTGTTGGATTTGGTTGACGAGGGCAGTATCAAAATGCGCCCTGCCGTTGAGTTGTCTTATCTCGATTACGATTATCAGAAAGATGTATTGGAAGAAATCGAGGTAACACAATCTACTCCGTCCCACGCGCAGACCATTCGTATGCGAAAAATGCAGGACGAAGGGACTTTGAGCACAATGGCAATCCGAGAGATTATGTCTGAGGAAAAGCCGAATCAAAAGGAGCGCATTATACTCCGAGGCGAAAAAGTCCGCAAGCTCATTCCCAAAGCTGTTCCGATAGAACAGACGGAGGATTATATCTACAAGGCTATTGAGCATTACAACAAGTTTCTTAGCAAAAAGCGGTCAGAGCGTGACAGCAGATAGGCGGAGTATTTTTTTTAAAATCCCCTTTCCCACACCCTAACCCCTTAGACTGACCGTTACTCTCCGAAAAGAAAGATATATCTATTAAATTAAATCTATCTATTTAATCAAACTCTTTCTTATAGACGAGGGCGACGGTACAAACACACAATTTCAATCACACGGGCGGTCAATCCGCCCGATTTTTTATGGAGGTTATTACGATGAAGAAAGTAATCCACAAGAGCTTTTTCAAAAGAGGAACGGCTATTCTGCTGGCTCTGGTGTGCCTGATTTCAGCAATCTGCCTTGTTCCGATCAACGCGGCTTCAAGAGAAGTCACCATCACCTTTGACTATGCCTACGATACAGGCGGCAATATCATCGGCTTTGTGCAGTACACGGAACACGATGGCTATGTTGTCGGCACGGCTGGCGAAGAACTGTGTACCATTCAGGCAGACGGCGACGATGCCTACTGTATCGAGCCCGGTCATTCGCTTTACTCAGGCAATACACTGACAACCGATGCTTCTGCGGCTTGGAACGCACTGTCAAAGGCTCAGAAGAAGGCGGTCAACCTCGCCCTTCTTTTCGGAAAGTCCGGCAACGGCGCGAATTTGGGCGGAACGGAAGGTCAGAAATGGATCGCAACTCAGCTTGTAGTTTGGGAATTCTGCACTGGCTGCCGCGACGCTTCAACCTTTAAGCTGAAGAACTCCAAATTTATCGACGGCATCACGGCGGGCGACAACAACCCCGGCGTTAAGTCAAATTACAACAAGATTATCGCTAAACTCAACGACTACAATGTGATTCCGAGCTTTGCCTATGAAACTCAGGCAAATGCAAAGAGCAACGTCAAGGAGCTGAAGTACAGCGACGGCAAGTACACCCTCACTCTGACAGACAGCAACGGTATGTTATCCGACTACGCTTTCAAAAAGACCGGCGATGTATCTGTTTCGATTTCAGGCAATAAGATCACTCTGACTTCATCAAAGGCGATTGACAGCCCTGTTGTTTTCGGCGCAGAGAAGAAAATGCCGAAGGTTACGGGTACGCTTATTGCTTGCGGCGCGTCCTCTAAGCAGGATGTTGTCACGGGCGTACAGTCCGATACGGAAACCAAGAGCGCGTATTTCGCCGTCAAAACATCTTCGGGCAGCTTGAAGCTCATTAAGACTTCTGATGACGGTAAGGTCAGCGGTATCAGCTTCAATATCACGGGACCGAACAATTACAGCAAAACAGCCAAGACCAACGCGAACGGTGAATTTCAGCTCAATGACCTCGTTCCGGGAACGTACACGGTAACAGAGGTCACCGAGGATAGATATGAAACGCAGAAAGCACAGAAAGTAACCGTAGAAAGCGGCAAGGTTGCCAGCGTAAAATTCAGCAATGTTTTGAAGCGCGGCGATTTACAGGTTGTGAAGTCCTCTGAGGACAATTTCAACGAAGGCGTAAAATTCCATCTTTACGGCACTTCTCTTTCGGGGGCAAAAGTAGATGAATATGCTGTTACTGATAATACTGGTACTGCTAATTTCAAAAATATCTTGGTGAGCGGCGATACACCCTATACGCTCGAAGAAGTTGACACAGCTATCCGATACGTTGTTCCGAAGTCACAGACCGC
>JBGULZ010000158.1:0-5411 GCA_045116595.1 Ruminococcus sp.
CTGGGCGCAGCCCGATCCGCCAAAGGTCCGCACCGGCAAGCGCATAGCGGTTATCGGTTCGGGACCGTCCGGACTTGCGGCTGCTGATATGCTGAACCGCAGGGGTCACAGCGTTACGGTTTACGAGCGCTCCGACCGTATCGGCGGTCTGCTGATGTACGGTATCCCGAATATGAAGCTTGAAAAGCAGATAATCGAGCGCAAGCTCAATGTTATGAGCGAGGAGGGCGTTGTATTCGTTACTAATACAGACGTCGGCAAAGATATTTCTGTTAAAGAATTAAAAGAGAATTTTGACAGCATTATTTTAGCCTGCGGAGCTTCAAATCCGCGCGATATAAAGGTTGACGGACGGGCTTCCAAGGGGATTTATTTTGCCGTTGATTTTCTAAAATCCACAACAAAGGCTCTGCTTGACAACGGCTTGCAGGACGGCGCGTATATCTCCGCAAAGGACAAGGACGTTATCGTTATCGGCGGCGGCGACACGGGCAACGATTGTGTCGGCACCTGCGTCCGCCACGGCGCAAAGAGCATCGTCCAGCTTGAGATGATGCCAAAGCTCCCCGATAAGAGGACAAAGAACAATCCGTGGCCTGAGTGGCCAATGATCAGCAAGACCGATTACGGTCAGGAAGAAGCGGCAGCTGTTTTCGGCAGCGACCCGCGAGTTTATCAGACTACCGTAAAAGAGTTTTTGGCTGACGAAAACGGAGATCTCCGCGGAGCGGTACTAATTAAACTCGAACGCGGAAAGGACGGCAGGATGGTTCCCGTTGAGGGCAGTGAAACAGAGGTCAAGGCGCAGCTTGTTTTGATCGCGGCGGGCTTCCTCGGCTCCGAGAGCTATGTTACAAAGGCGTTCGGCGTAGAAACCGACAACCGTTCAAACGTCGCGGCAGAGCAAGGCTCTCACCGCACAAATGTCGAGAACGTCTATACCGCGGGAGATATGCACACAGGCCAGTCGCTTGTTGTCCGCGCGATACGCGAGGGGATCGACTGCGCGAGGGAAGCAGACGCTGATCTGATGGGCTACAGCAACCTGTGATAATATAAAACAAAACGAACTTATTGCGCGAAAGGACAGGCAATATGACAAAATATATTTTTGTAACAGGCGGCGTTGTGTCGGGACTCGGTAAGGGGATCACCGCGGCTTCGCTCGGACGGCTGTTAAAGGCGCGCGGCTTAAAGGTAGCCGCCCAAAAGCTCGATCCGTATATCAACGTCGACCCGGGCACGATGAGCCCGTATCAGCACGGCGAGGTTTACGTCACAGAGGACGGAGCCGAAACCGATCTCGACCTCGGACACTACGAAAGATTTATCGACGAGGATCTGAATAAATACTCAAACCTGACAACGGGCAAGGTTTATTCCAATGTGCTCGCGAAAGAGCGCAGGGGAGAATACCTCGGTAAGACAGTTCAGGTCATTCCGCACGTTACCGATGAGATCAAGCGGTTCATCTATTCCGTCGGCAAAAAGACCGACGCGGATGTTGTTATCACAGAGATCGGCGGCACTATCGGCGACATTGAGAGCCAGCCGTTTATCGAGGCTATCCGCCAGGTCGGTCACGAGGTGGGCGAGGACAACCGTCTGTATATCCACGTCACGCTTGTGCCGTATCTAAAGGCGTCGGGCGAGCACAAAAGCAAGCCGACCCAACACAGCGTAAAGGAACTGCAGGGCTTTGGCGTGGTTCCCGACATCATCATCCTGCGTACCGACGAGCCGATCACCGACCACACTATATTTGACAAGGTCGCGGGATTTTGTAATGTGTGGCCTGATTGTGTTATAGAGAACTTAACGCTCCCCGTGCTTTACGAAGCGCCGCTTATGCTCGAGAAAGCCCATCTTTCAGACATAGTGTGCCGCGAGCTGAATTTGAAGTCGCACAAGCCCGACCTCAGCGATTGGGAGCATATGGTAGAGCGGATAAAAACGCGCGAAAAAACCGTAAAGATCGGACTTATCGGAAAATACGTCGAGCTTCACGACGCGTATCTTTCCGTTGCTGAGGCGCTGCGCCACGCCGGCTACTATCTTGACTCCGATGTTATAATAGAATGGATAGATTCCGAGAAGATCACAGCGGGAAACGTCAATGATGTTTTAGGCTCGCTTGACGGGATGATCGTTCCCGGCGGATTCGGTCAGCGGGGCATTGAGGGTATGATCCTCAGCGCACGCTACGCGAGGGAAAACGATATCCCGTATTTCGGTATCTGCCTCGGAATGCAGATCGCCGTTATAGAATTCGCAAGGAATGTCGCGGGGATCAAAAACGCTCATTCCGGCGAGTTTGCCCGCGACGTTGAAAAGGTGATCGATTACCTGCCCGACCAGACCGACAGCACCGACAAGGGTGGAACGCTCAGGCTTGGCGCGTATCCCTGCGTTTTGCAGGATGATACAAAGATAAAATCAGCCTACGGAAAAACCAACATAAGCGAAAGACACCGTCACCGCTACGAGTTCAACAACGAATACCGCGAGGTATTGCAGGAGGCGGGCTTGACGCTTTCGGGTTTGTCGCCTGATAACAGCTTGGTGGAGACGGTAGAGATAACCGACCGCGATTTTTACATAGGCGTGCAGTACCACCCCGAATTCAAGTCAAGGCCGAACAAACCGCACCCGTTGTTTTCGGCATTTATCAAAGCGGCGTTAAAGGAGTAAAGCAATGAAGATAAACCGTAATTTTGATGATTTAGTGCCAAACTATTTGTTTGCGGATGTGGCGCGCAAGACAAATGAATTTGCCGCCGCTCACCCCGAAAAGGAGATAATCAAGCTTGGTATCGGCGACGTTACCCTGCCGCTCGCGCCTATCGTTGTAGCGGCGATGAAAAAGGGCTGCGAGGATCTGCAGTTCAAGGAGACCTTCAAGGGCTATCCCGAGTATGAGGGCTACGACTTTGTGCGCGAGGCTGTCGCAGGATATTACAAGAGCTTCGGCGTGAATGTTCAGCCCGATGAAGTTTTCATTTCCGACGGAGCAAAGTCCGACTGCGGCAACTTGCCCGACATTTTTTCAAAGGACAACACCGTGCTCGTCACCGACGCGGTCTATCCCGTTTATGTCGACGCGAACATTATGGCAGGCAGGAAGATAGTCTACGCTTCTTCCACAAAAGAAAACCACTTTCTCGCTATGCCGGATGAAAACGTCAAGGCGGATATGATCTATCTCTGTTCGCCGAACAACCCCACAGGCGCGGCTTACAGTGCCGAGCAGCTCAAGATATGGGTGGATTACGCGCTCAAAAACGACGCGGTCATCCTCTACGACGCGGCGTATGAGGCGTTTATTGAGGACGACAGCCCGCGGTCTATATTCGCAATAGACGGCGCGAGGGAATGCGCGATAGAGCTTTGCTCGCTGTCTAAAACCGCAGGCTTCACGGGCACGCGCTGCGGCTACACCGTTATCCCGAAGGAGCTAAAGCGCGACGGACACAATCTGCACGACCTTTGGTACCGCCGTCAGGCGACAAAGTTCAACGGAGTTTCGTGGCCTGTCCAGTGCGCCGCGGCAGAGGTGTTCAGCAAGGAAGGCTTGAACCAAATCAGAGAGAATTTGGAGTACTATAAAAAGAACGCCAAAATCATAGCAAACGCCCTTGACGAGCTCGGTATCTACTACACCGGCGGCAAGAACTCACCCTATATTTGGTTGCAGTGTCCGAACGGTATGAGCAGCTGGGAGTTCTTTGATTATTTGCTCGAAAACGCCGCGGTAGTCGGGACCCCGGGCGAGGGCTTCGGCAAAAACGGAGAGGGCTACTTCCGCCTGACCTCATTCGGCTCATATGAGAAAACCTCCGAAGCGGTGGAGAGAATAAAAGAGTTACTAAAATAAGATCCAATACCCCTGCTGTTGCTTTGACGGCAGGGGCAACTGTTTTTAAAAACCGTAAAATGTTCTTTGCTTTTTTGTGATATTGTGTTATAATTATCAAAGCATAAACCCCATAACGCAAAACGGAGGATAATATGAAACGTATATCAGCAATTGCTTTTTCGGTAATTCTAATCTGCATTAGCTTTTTTTCCGTATCGGCGGTTGATTACAAGTGTGATGTAGAGACCGTATCAAAAGCGGTATATCTCGAAAATCTAAACAACAAGGCTGTCGTTTACGAAAAAAATTCCGATCAGCAGATGTACCCCGCCTCTACCACAAAAATAATGACTTTTATCATTACGGCGGAGAATGTCGGGGATATCGACAATACTTACGTTGCCGTCAAAGAGGATGTCATCAGCGGTCTCGACCCCGAGAGCACTATGATGGGGCTTACCACGCATATCGGCGAGAAGGTCTCGGTAAAAGACCTTTTATACGGACTTATGCTTCCCTCGGGCAACGACGCAGCGCTTGTGCTGGCGGATTATGTAGGCGAGGGTATTCCGGGATTTGTCGAGAAGATGAACGCCAAGGCGAATGAACTCGGCTGCAAGAAAACCCACTTTGCAAACCCCCACGGACTGTATGATAGCGAGCATTATTCCACCGCCTATGATATGGCGCTTATCGCCAAATACGCGATGAACCTTCCGAATTTTATGGAGATATGCAACACGGTACGTTACACCCCCAAGGGCTTTGAGGAGCTCCACAACACCAACTATATGCTCGACCCCGAGGAAGAGGGCGGTAAGTATTACTATGAATACACAAGGGGTATAAAGACCGGGTATCTTGACCAAGCCGGCAAGTGTCTTGTGACTTCATCGGATAAGAGCGGAGACAAGTATCTTTGCATATGCCTCGGCGCCGATTATTCCTATGAGGAAGACGTCAACTACGCTATGCTGGACACCTCCAAGCTGTATGGCTGGTCCTATGAAAACCTCGGTATTCAGACCGTTTACAGCCCTGCCGACAGCCTCGATACCGTTGATGTAAAATATGTAAGGGACGGAAAAACGCTGAACGCCGTTCCCGAAAAGGATATATCGGCGTTTCTCCCGAAGAACTACGACAAAAGCAAGCTAAAGGTTGAAACTGACTGCCCCGAACAGGTCGAAGCGCCCGTTAAAAAGGGCGATGTGCTCGGAACTGTCAGCGTAAAATATGAGGACTTGGATCTCGGTACGACAAATCTTGTTTCTCCCGAGGACGTTGAGCGTACTATATCTCCGATCGAGGCGTTCGTTACGGAAAATCCCGTGCTCATTATAATATTGGCTGCTGTCCTTGTTTTGATAATAATTCTTATAATCATCCTTATTGCAGCCCGTTCTGCCCGAAAGCGCCGCAGAGCCCGCGAGGCGCGCGCGCGTTCACGCTACGGATACCATGCTCAAGAAAATCCCCGTCAACGCCCGCGCTCAAGCAAAGGCCGCAGATTCGGAGATTGATAATTTTATTTGACCCTTTAACGCCCGTGCCG
>JBGULZ010000159.1:0-2359 GCA_045116595.1 Ruminococcus sp.
TTGGTTATGTGTGACGATAACAATAGTTTTTCCGTAATTCTTCGCCATACCGAGAAGCAGCTTTAAAACCATTACGCCTGTTTCGGAATCGAGCGCGCCGGTCGGCTCGTCGCAAAGCAGTATCTTCGGGTTTTTAGCTAAAGCTCTGGCAATAGATATCCTCTGTTGTTCGCCGCCGGATAACTCGGCGGGGAAGTTGCGAAGATGGTCGGTAAGACCAACCTCAGCGATCATTTGCTTAGCGTCAAGAGCGTTTGGCGAGATGGTCGAAACAAGTTCTACGTTTTCATAAACTGTCAGGGTAGGGATGAGGTTGTAAAACTGGAACACAAAGCCGACCGTTGCCGCGCGGTAATCGGCGAGCTCGTTGTCGGACAGCGTGCTGATATCCCTGCCGTTCACGGTGATTTTACCTTCGGTGGGGCTGTCAAGTCCGCCGAGCAGATTGAGCAGCGTGCTTTTCCCGGCTCCGGAGGGGCCGAGAATAACTACAAACTTTCCCTCGTCCAGCGAAAAGCTGACCTGATCAAGCGCTTTAAGCTTATGCTCGCCGCTTGTGTATGTTCTTGTAACGTTCTCAAATTGTACGATCGACATAATCATTTCCTTCCAAACAGCGAAAAACGCTTTTTCTCATAAGGCTCGGCTTTGATTTCCAAAACCTTGTAGCCTGTCTTGCCGACGGCTTCCTTGACAGCTGCTTCATCGAGCGGGTCTTCGCTGATTATCTCTGTTGTGCCTTTTGAGTGTGAGGATGTGACTTTTTTTATTTTGAAGTTTTGACGGATAGTATCGTTGATATGGCTCTCGCACATACCGCACATCATACCGTCGATTTTAAGCGTAGTTTTTATCATAAGTCCTCCTATTTTGCGACCGCTAATTTTGTTAGCGGCTTGCCGGCGCACCAAAGCTTTTTATAGATACCAGTGCATTTTCTGTACTGAGCAAAGAGCTTCTGCGCTTTTTTTGCGTCGCCGTAGACCTTCCAGTAACCTACGCACTTTGCGCCGCAGGCGTTATTCTCAATAAACCCCTTTACATCATCGACGGGATATCCGAGAAACAGCCCAATTTCGTGAGGGAACTCGTCGCTTTCGCCGAGCCTTTTCATCAGCCGGGAAAGGCAGCTTCCGCAATTCTGCGTGCAATAGCCGCGCTGTGAGAGCAGCTCATCCGCTTCCTTGCCCTGAACATCGGGCAACAGCCTTGACGGACGGTACGCGTAGATCAAAACCTTTTTGTTTTTGAAGCGGAGCGGCATAAACCGCACGCCTTTATTTTTTAAAGAAACGTTGAGCTCTCTTAAAAACTCACAAACCTCATTTTTGCTGTTATATGAGCAACTAAAAAGGCTGCCCGTTTTGATTCCCGCCAGGGTAGGCGAGCAGTATTTTACAATAACTTCTTCTGACATAAGCTCCTCAAAAATTGCAGTTAGCCAAAGCTAACCAATTAAGTTAAAATATAGCGGTTAGTCACCGCTAACTGGTATTGTAATACATTTTTTGTGTTTTGTCAAGCTTTATTATTTTTTACAAAAGATAAATTAAAAAAACGTAGACAAAAGCGGAAAAATATTAGATAATAAGAGTGGTGATAATTATGACTCAAACAGAAAGAAGAACATACTTAATTGAATATCTGCTCTCCGAGCGCGGAGAAAAAATCAGCATACCGTCAGACAAATATGATCAAAAGCGATTGCTCCGTTCTTTGTTCAATATCCGTATGCCGAGAGAGACAAGCAAGGAATTTCTGAGAATACAAGACGAGTATTTGCAGGAGGAAAACCGCCGCAAGGGAATTACGAATATTGCGGATTTAGAACCTGTGCAAGAGGGTATTTATCTTTGGCAGGGGGATATTACCACGCTGAAATGCGGAGCGATAGTCAACGCCGCCAACAGTCAAATGCTCGGCTGTTTTCAGCCCTGCCATGGCTGTATCGACAACGCGATCCACACCTACTCCGGCGTTCAACTTCGCTGCAAGTGCAACGAATTGATGAAAGTGCAGGGCTTTGCTGAGCCGACAGGTCATGCGAAGATCACGCCTGCCTATAACCTGCCGTGCAAATACGTCATCCATACTGTCGGGCCGATCGTCAGCGGATATTTGACAGAGAAGGATTGCGAATTGCTGAAAAGCTGCTACCTCTCCTGCTTAAAGCTCGCAGAAGAGAACGGCGTTGACAGCATAGCGTTCTGTTGTATCAGTACGGGTGTGTTCGGCTTTCCGCAAAGAGAAGCGGCAAAGATCGCCGTTGATACCGTGAAGGAATACAAAGATGAAAAACGCAGCGATATCAAGGTGATTTTCAATGTATTTAAAGACAACGATCTGGCGATTTACAGAG
>JBGULZ010000160.1:0-12043 GCA_045116595.1 Ruminococcus sp.
TAGCTTGCCGAAGGCAAATTTAGTTCGCCAAAGGCGAATTTAGCTACTAATACGGAGATAGATTATGGCTACATTAAACTATAAATGTCCCAAGTGCGGCGGACCGCTGCAGTTCAATCCCGAAACACAAAAGTTTTTGTGCGAGTACTGCTACTCTGAGTTTACTGATAAAGAGGTTCAGGAGAGGTACGCCGAGCGTGAACAGCAGCAGACGCGTGATGAGCGCGAGGTCGAGCGCGCCGAGAAGAAAAAAGCCGAGGCACAGCAGGGCGCTGATAACGGCGAGGAGTATGCTGTGTCATACACCTGCCCCAGCTGCGGCGCGGAGGTTATCACCACCTCGACAACAGCGGCTACCCAGTGCGTATACTGCCAGAACCCGATCGTTTTGGGCGGCAGATTATCCGACGAGTTCAAGCCCGACACCGTCATCCCCTTTGCGATCGACAAGAAAAAGGCGGTCGACGTGTTTTTGAATATGTGCAAAAAGAGGAAGTTTTTGCCAAAGGGCTTTACGTCTTCAAAGCAGTTTGAAAAAATGCAGGGCGTGTATTTTCCGTACTGGTATGTTGACGAGCAAATGCGCTCAAGCGTCAGCGCTACCGGTAAAAAAGAGAGGACATGGACGTCCGGCAACAGAAGGTACACCGAAACCAGCACATACCGCCTTTACAGAACAGGCGATATTATGATCCAAAACGTCGCCGAAAGCGCCCTCAGGGTCACCGAGGAAAACAGCGTTAAGGCGGATATCAAGGTCAGTCAAAAAACAAAGCAGGAAATGCTCAACTGCGTTCATCCCTTTGACCTCAGCAAGGAGATCCCGTTTTCGATGAGTTATCTTTCGGGCTTCCAAGCAGAGAAAAGGGATATCAGTCAGCAGGATCTGACCGCTCAGGTCGCTCAGCGTATGGACGATTACGCTAAGACGCTGCTTGAAAACACAATGAGCGGGTATTCGGGCGTTTCGATCGATAACTATAACGATGAGACCTTCAACCAAAAATGGCGTTACTCGCTTTTGCCGGTTTGGATCGTCACCTATAAATTCAACGGCGAGATCCTGCCCTTTGCCATCAACGGCCAGACAGGCAAAACCTACGGCAAGCTGCCTATCGCCATCGGCAAGGTCATCGGTATCGCGGCGATAATCGCGGTCGTAATATTTATTATTGCTACGTTGGGAGGTATGTTGTTCTTATGATA
This sequence comes from Ruminococcus sp., assembly GCA_045116595.1. Taxonomy (GTDB): domain Bacteria; phylum Bacillota; class Clostridia; order Oscillospirales; family Acutalibacteraceae; genus Ruminococcoides. The sequence continues at coordinate 1,207 of JBGULZ010000160.1, forward strand.
AAACAGCTTTCCAAAAGAGCATCGGCGGTGATTTGCGTTGCTCTGATGCTGGTGATCGCGGTAGTTCCCGCGTTCGCGCAGAGCAAATATTCGGAAAAATTCGCAGTGACCGATGATGCGGGGATATTCAGCGAGGAACAGTTCAATACGCTTTGCACTACAGCCGAAAGCGTCGGAACAAAGACCGGTATACAAATCGTGATCCACTCAAGTTTCGACGGAGTGAATGCGGACGATATGAAGACGCATTATGATAATTATCATAACGCTAACTCACATATCTACAGATCAGATTGCGCGTTGCTCGTATTTGATGCAAAATCAGGCTACAGGACTATCCTCACCTACGGCTCGGCAAAAAAGGTCATAACCGACGGCAGGATCAAGGATATCCAAAAGGCGATGAAGCCCTTCCTTGACAAGGGCGACAATTACAACGCCGCCTGCGAGTTTATCAATCAGGTTGATAAGATATACAGCGAGCCTAAGATCATAACCTCTCTCAAAAAATACGGCTGGATCGGCGGTATTGCGGGAGTTATTATCGCGATAATCTTTGTCCTTGTAAATGTCGGAAGATATAAATACAACGGCAAGGGCGGAACTTACGAGCTCGATAAAAACAGTCAGATGGATCTGCTTGACAGTCAGGATGTGTTTGTAAGCAAGCACACTACCTACACTACTATCCAGTCATCTAACAATTCATCGGGAGGCAGTTCTTCACCGGGAGGCGGAGACGCGTTCTAAAATAAAATAATCGTTTCTGACGGGAAAACTCTTTTGACTTGACTCCGAAGCAAACATATAAACAGGGAAATACCCTAACTATGTTTAAACAGCGGCGTCATTTTAGGCGCCGCTTTTACTTTTAAATAGGAAAAAATACTATGGAAAATACAACAGAAAAGCGCGTGGCGGTCATCAGCATAATCGTTGAGGAACCCGACCGCGTTAATCAAATCAACGAGATCCTTCATTCGGCGTCCGGTTATATCATCGGCAGAATGGGAATACCATACCGGGAAAAGGATATCAACATCATAAGCATCGTTATAGACGCGCCCGTGAACGTTATCAACAACGTATCGGGCAAGCTCGGCAGACTGTCGGGCGTGACCGCCAAAACGGCGTATTCAAAGGCTTGATATGGAAGTAATCAACATCATAGATAAATTAAAAAAAGAGCAGACGGCAACAAAAGAAGAGCTTGTCTATCTGCTCGAAAATATAACCGACGAGGAGCTAAAGGTTCTGCGGCGCAAGGCTCAGGTCACGGCTATTATGAATTTCCGCAAGGATATTTATATCCGCGGACTTATCGAGATCTCAAACTACTGCAAAAACGACTGCCTTTACTGCGGGATACGCCGCTCAAACAAAAGCGCCGTGCGTTACCGCCTGACAAAGGAGCAGATCTTAAGCTGCTGCGACATAGGCTACGAGCTCGGTTTCAGGACGTTTGTTATGCAGGGCGGAGAGGATCCGTATTTTACCGACGAGGTGATGTGCGATATCATCCATGCGGTAAAGTCAAAATACCCCGGCTGCGCAATTACATTGTCGCTCGGCGAGCGCGGAAAAGAGAGCTTCAAAAGACTCTATGACGCCGGTGCCGACAGGTATCTTTTGCGCCACGAGACCGCCGATCCCGGACATTATAAAAAACTCCACCCGCCCGGATTGAACTATGAAAACCGTATCCGCTCGCTATACGAGCTAAAGGAGATCGGCTTCCAGACGGGCGCGGGATTTATGGTCGGCTCGCCGTTCCAGACGACTGAAAATTTGACAGACGACCTGCTTTTCATCAAAGCGCTTGAGCCGCAGATGTGCGGTATCGGGCCGTTCATCCCGCACAAGGATACAGTTTTTGCGGATAAGCCGCACGGCAGCTTGAGGCTGACCTTGATTTTGCTGTCGATCATCAGGCTGATGCACCCAAAGATCCTGCTCCCCGCGACGACCGCGCTCGGCACGATAGACCCAAAGGGCAGAGAGCTCGGTATCTTACACGGCGCAAATGTTGTGATGCCCAACCTCTCTCCGCAGGAGCACAGGGCGGATTACGCGCTGTACGATAACAAAGCCTGCACGGGCGAAGAGGCAGCGGAGTGTATACAATGTCTGTCGCGCAGGCTCAATTCAATAGGATATCAAATCGTCACCGACCGCGGCGATTATAAAGAATAAATGTAATTTAAGGAGAATCAATATGGCAATCTACGACCCCAAATCACTAAAGGCGGAGGAATTTATCAATGACGGAGAGATCCTCGACACCCTCAAATACGCCGACGAAAATAAAGACAATATGGCTTTGATAGACGAGATAATCGAAAAGGCAAAGCTCAGAAAAGGTCTTACCCACCGCGAGGCAAGTGTTTTGCTTGCCTGCGAAGACGAGGCAAAAACAAAGGAGATCTACGCCCTTGCCGAGCAGATCAAAAAGGATTTTTACGGCGACCGTATCGTAATGTTCGCGCCGCTTTACCTCTCAAACTACTGCGTTAACGGCTGTGTTTACTGCCCTTATCACTATAAAAACAAGCACATCTGCCGCAAAAAGCTGACTCAGGAGGAGGTCAAGGCAGAGGTAATCGCGCTGCAGGATATGGGACACAAGCGCCTTGCTATTGAAGCCGGCGAAGACCCCGTGAACAACCCCATCGATTACATCCTCGAGTGCATCAAGACTATCTATTCAATCAAGCACAAGAACGGCGCTATCCGCCGCGTAAACGTAAATATCGCCGCTACCACGGTCGAGAACTACAAAAAGCTCCACGACGCGGGTATCGGCACCTATATCCTGTTCCAGGAGACATATAATAAGAAGAGCTACGAGGAGCTTCATCCCACAGGTCCCAAGCACAACTACGACTACCACACAGAGGCTATGGACCGCGCTATGCAGGGCGGTATCGACGACGTAGGACTCGGCGTTCTTTTCGGACTTGAGCTTTACCGCTACGAGCTCGCGGGATTGCTTATGCACGCGGAGCACCTTGAGGCAGTTCACGGCGTTGGTCCTCACACCATAAGCGTGCCGAGGATCCAGCCTGCCGACGACATCGACCCCGAGGAGTTCGATAACGGTATCGACGACGAGACCTTCGCCAAGATCATCGCGATCATCCGCATAGCCGTGCCGTATACGGGTATGATAATTTCCACCCGCGAGAGCAAGAGCGTTCGCCAAAAGGCTCTGCGCCTCGGTATCTCACAGATCAGCGGAGCGTCGCGCACCAGCGTCGGCGGTTACGCCGAGGAAGAGGACGAGGAAGAAAACTCAGCTCAGTTTGACGTCTCCGACCGCCGCACGCTCGACGAGGTAGTGCGCTGGCTTATGGAGCTCGGCTACATCCCGTCATTCTGCACCGCCTGCTACCGTGAGGGCAGAACGGGCGACCGCTTTATGTCGCTGTGCAAGAGCGGACAGATTCAAAACTGCTGCCACCCCAACGCGCTGATGACCCTCGAGGAATACTTAGTCGACTACGCAAGCCCCGAGACCCGCGAGATCGGCGAAAAAGTCATAGAAAAAGAGCTCCTCAATATACCCAAGGAAAAAGTCCGCGAGATCGCGCGCAAGTACATCGAGGAGATAAAGAAGGACGGCAAGAGAGATTTCCGTTTCTAATATATATAGTATATAGGAGGTAGTTATGAGCCTCAACTCAACACCCGTTTCCGAGCGGGTACACATCGGATTTTTCGGCAGACGCAACGCGGGAAAATCAAGCGTTGTAAACGCCGTGACAAACCAACAGATATCGGTCGTGTCGGACGTAAAGGGCACGACCACCGATCCCGTTACAAAGACTATGGAGCTCCTGCCGATGGGACCGGTTGTGATAATCGACACCCCCGGCTTTGACGATGAGGGGGCCTTGGGCGAACAGCGCGTAAAGCGCACAAAGGAAGTGCTCAACCGCGTCGACGTAGCCGTGCTGATCGTCGACTCCACTGTCGGAAAAACTGCGGCGGACAATGAGCTTGTCGGGATATTCAAGTCAAAGCAGATCCCGTACGTCATCGCCTACAACAAGTGCGACCTTACGGACAAGCGTTTTGATGACGGGCTCGCTGTCAGCGCGACCGAAAACACAAATATAAACCTGCTGAAAGAGACAATCGCGCGGCTCGGCAAAACAGGTAACGACCGTGTTATCTGCTCCGACCTTGTTGATGAGGGCGACCTTGTTGTGCTCGTTATCCCGATCGACACCGCCGCGCCTAAGGGCAGGCTTATCCTCCCTCAACAGCAGACGATCCGCGATATCCTCGACGCAGGCGCGTCCGCTCTCGTAGTCCGCGATACCGAGCTCGCTTCTTTGCTCGGCACGGTCGGCGCAGATCCAAAGCTCGTCATAACCGACAGTCAGGTGTTCAACAAGGTCAAGGACATCGTGCCAGAAACCATCCCCCTGACGTCATTTTCCATATTAATGGCGCGCTACAAGGGCTTTCTTGAAACCGCGGTAAAGGGAGCGGCGGCGATAGATACGCTCCGGGACGGCGACAAAGTTCTTATCGCCGAGGGCTGCACCCACCACCGCCAGTGCGACGACATCGGCACGGTAAAAATCCCCCGCTGGCTCAAAGTCCGCACGCAAAAAGACATTATAATAGAAACCGCGTCGGGCAAGGGCTTTCCGGACGATCTTTCGCCGTACAAGCTGATAATCCACTGCGGAGGCTGTATGCTCAACGAAAAGGAGGTAAGCTACCGCCGCAAATTTGCAGAGGACAGCGGCGTGCCGTTCACGAATTACGGCACGGCGATAGCGTATATGCAGGGGATACTAAAGCGAACCCTGAGCGTGTTCCCGGACATACAAAAACTCATATAAAACATAAGAAAAGGCTGACCTTTATTGGGGTCAGCCTTTGTGGTTTGTATTCGTTAGCTGTTGTAGGTTACCCAGCCGTTGTTTTCGTAGATCTTGTTAAAGCCTTCAAGCCTGATGTTGCCGGTCTGGTTATTACCGTTGTTGCTGAAGATGATGTACTCAGCGTCTGACGGAACCTCGATCCGGTACACATTGTTGCCGATATTAGTCATTGCGTTACCCGGCCAAGTGAGCATATGCTCATTAGCGTCTGACCAGTAGTAAGCCGTTACGCTTGACCAATCCGATTTGCAGTAGATGTAGTTCTTCTCAGCAGGCTCAGTCGAGGGCTGTGTAGAGGGCTGTGTACCTCCGCCTGTGTATGTGCCTGTGAGCTTCAAGTCCTCATCAAACTCAGCAGCGTACTTCTGGATTAGAGTAGCGTCGGCTACGGAAACGATCTTGTCGCCGTTGCAGTCTGCCGCGATCTTCTGATTATCGTCAAGGTCAATCATCTCTGCGGCTGCTTTCTGAACGATTGTAGCGTCGCCGACAGAAACAATGCCGTCCATATTGAGGTCGCCGATCAGGAGCTTATTGTCCGGGTTGGTATAGGAAGAGGGCTGTGTGGGATCCTCAGCCGCGTCGCTGTATTTTTCCCAGCCGCTTGTTTTGTATATGTAGTTTGTGCCGGGTATTGTCAGGTCGCCGGTTTTACCGCCGCCGTTGCTGCTGAAGATACACATATCGTGATCTTTGGGAATGGTTATCATATATACGTTGTCCTTGTACTTCGTCATGGGCTCGCCCGGCCATGTGTCGTTGCCGGAGGAGGTGGTGCTGCGCCAGTAGTAGCAGTAGGGGGTCTCATAGTTGGTTGTGCTGTTGTCGAGATAGATGGTGACAGTCTGGCTGGGGTCTACAGGATCGGTGGGCTCTGCGACCTGGCCGGTGTAGGGCTCCCATGTATTGCCGGAGCGGAACAGCATATTGGTCTCGTTGATGTCAAGACCCGCGGCGCCGTCGCCGGGATAGCGGTACGGAGAGCCGTCGCCGGCGTTGAACATCGCCTTGCCCATGGTGAGGTTATCGGGAACATCGTAAACGTACAATCCCGTGGTGCTGTCGTAGGTCATCTTTTCGCCCGGCCAGTCAGCGTTTTTCACTACGTCGCCGTTGTTATCGTCATAAACGTAGACGTTGACGGTCGGCCACTTATACTTGCTGTTGTCGAAGTATACACGAATTACAGCGTCAGGATCCTTTTTCTTGAACGAGAATGACTTATCGCATGTTTCCTCGCTGTTTGTGGCGGTAAGGTTAACATCGAATACGGTCCCGACATCGATTCCCTCACCGATGGTGAACTTCTGTCCGTCTACAACGCGGAAGGGTGTGCCGCCGTTGATCGAAGCCATAGCGTAATCAGCGCCGCGCAGAGAAACCGTGACTTCTTCCGAATCGTAGAAGGCGTAGTTGCCCTTAAGACTCATATGGATAGTTGGCATCTGACCCTCGATGAGGATAGTGCCGTTTGCGCCTGAATTAAAGGTCGCCTTGCCGTTCTTAACAACAGCGGTCGTGCCGTCATAGGCGTTCGTAACGGTCTTGCCGTTTGACCAGATCGAAGAAACAGGAACATCAATCTGCGTGTTCGCGGGAGCTCCGATCGTACAGATAACGCCGTCGGAGGTCGTTCCGTCGTCATAGCTTCTCTCGAATGTATATCCGGTCGAGGCGCTGTAAGCGGAGATTTGTCTGTGATCGCCGGCGCCGACAGCAACGTGGTTTGAACGGAACTTGCCGACCTTTTGCCAGTGAGCAAGAGTCGCCTGATCTATGCTGCTCCAGTTCATATCGCTTCTAAGCGAGTGACCGCTGCCGCCGTGTCCGTCGAACGACATACCCGGAACTTTTTGCCGGTTGGTCTCGTCGCCGTAGAACACCTGTATGGCACCGGGCATGAGCTGGAATGCTGAGCCTTGATATATCAGGTCGCCGCGCGCGAGCTCGGAGTCGTGCGAGGAAATGTAGGACAGTGTGTTGAAGCCGGGTTGATTGTTGATACCGGATGAGTATGACTGATAAAGTCCGTTGATTGAGCCGATCGAAGGAACGCCCGAACCCGAGAACGAGAAGTTGATCATCGAGTCAAAGCCGCCCTGAGTGTAGTAATCGCCGTAACCGAACTTGTAGTCCCAGTGCTCGCCGGTCATCCAGAAGTCCTCGTCCCAGTTAGCGCCGTAGCTTGAACTGTTGTTTTGACGCCACTGCTTGAGGGCGGTGGAGCACTTTGTCTTGAGCTTTTTCCATGTTTCGAGCTCAACGTGTTTTGCGGTGTCGCAGCGGAAGCCGTCAACGCCGTAGGTCGAGACCCACTCGGCGAGCCATGTGGTGATATAGTCCGAAACTGTATGGCTGGAGCCGTATTTGTTTACCTTAGTATTGTAGGTTCCTTCTTTTGTCCACTTTGTCTGGAGGATCGGGGGCAGGGAAACAGATCTGGTCTGCTCGGTGCGGAAGTCGGGAAGACCCGAGAGACACTGTGTCTTTTCGCTTCCGTCGTCTTTGGTGTAACCGGCAAGTCCCGAACGGATCCAGTCGTTGCCCCAGAACTTGCCCCAGGCTGAGGAGTTGTTGTCATAGTCTATGTACTGATGCATTCCGCCTACGTCTGTGAGCTTGCTCATATAGGAGAGCGCCGATGACTTGTCTTTGTATGCGCCGTAGCCATAGGTCTCCATATCGAGCAGATTGTTGTAGCCCGCGTGGTTTACAACGATATCCATTACTACGCGGATGCCGTGCTTGTGAGCGGTGTCTACCATGGTCTTGAACTCCTGCTTTGTACCGAAGTTTGCGTCTGTCTCGGTGTAGTCGAGTACATAGTAGCCGTGGTAGGAGTAGTGGGCAAAGTTGCCGCTGTCATCGCCCGAGCTTACAAAGCCGTGGATCTGCTCGTAGGGAGCTGAGATCCAGATGGCGTTTGTGCCCAAAGCATCAAAATAACCTTCGTTGATCTTTTTTGTGATACCTGCAAAGTCGCCGCCGTGGAAGGTGCCGGGTGCAGTCTGCCAGCCCGAGATGGGCTGTCCGTTCGACATCGCACGACCGTAGGAATGGTCGTTTGAGGTGTTTCCGTTATAAAAACGGTCGGTCATAAGAAAGTACACGTTGGCGTTATCCCACGTGAAGTCGTCAGCGCTTTGAACCGGCGCTGTTCTGTTGTAGCCTGTTGCTTCATCCTCGGCAACAGCGGCGTTCGCAGGGAAGCAAACAGCTGCTATTGAAGCCAAAAGGGTGAGACACAGGACAACAGAAATGAGTTTCTTTGTCAATTTCAAAACATCCTTTCACATTCTTCGCGGTAAAAAAGCCGCAAATTAGTTCATTGTAATTATATCAACTAGAGGAAAATATTGCAATACTGTAACTGCTTTTTGTTGTGCCGTAGAGTTGAGATTTATTCTGTGAAAAAACACGTTTGTTTATGCATAATGTACAAAACGATTTCTCACCGTCAAAGAAAAATGATGACGCTATTGTTTATCTTGATTGGATGTGATAAAATGAAATCAGCATATTTTAAGGATTGATAATTATAGAAAAGCTGTTAAAAAACAGGATATTCGCGTACTGCGCGGCGGTTTTTTGCACACTGCTCTGGGGAACGGCGTTTCCTTTTATAAAGCTCGGCTACAGTGAGTTCGGCGTGTCGGACGGAGATTTGGGCGCGAAGCTCGTATTTGCAGGCGCGAGGTTTATGATAGCGGGGATCATCGTGTATGTTTTTTTCTGCATCAGGCAAAAAAAGCCCGTCCTTATAAAAAAGGACGAGCTTTTACCGATACTAAGCCTCGGACTTGTCCAGACCGCGGGGCAGTATATGTTTACATATATAGGTATAGGGTTGACCAGCGGAACGGCGACCTCGATAATCACAGCCTGCGCGTCGTTTTTTACGGTCGGCTTGGCGGCGATATTCTTTCGTAACGAAAAAATAACCTTTTTAAAGGTAATAGGGTGCGTTATCGGCTTCGGCGGAGTTTTGACGATAAACAGCTTCGGCTTTGGTGAAGCGGGTTCGCTTTTGGGCGATGGATTGATTCTTTGCTCTACGATCTGCGCGGCGTTTGGAAACATAATCGCGAAAAAATCGGCTAACAAAGTCGATCCCGTAAAGCTCACAGCGTTTCAGCTGATGATCGGCGCTGCGATCCTTCTTATCGCGGGGCTTGTTATGGGCGGAAAGCTTGATCTTGCAAAAACAAACGGCGTGCTTATCTTGCTCTGGCTCGCGTTTGTATCTGCGGCGGCGTTTACGATTTGGACGGCGTTGCTTAAGTACCATCCCGCGGCGAAAATCTCTGTGTTCAATCTGCTCGTGCCGATCTTCGGAACTATATTGTCGGGCTTAGTTCTCGGAGAAAACGTGCTGAAACCCGAAACCTTTGTTTCGCTCTTACTGATTTCGGCGGGAATCATACTTGTTAATATCACAAAAAAGGGAGAGGCTTATGATTAAGGGAGTTATTTCCGATATGGACGGCGTGATACTCGACAGCGAAAAGCTATATGTCCGCTTTTGGTGTGAGGCGGGAAAATTTTACGGATATCCGTTCGAGGAGAGCCACGCGCTTAGCATCAGGTCAATGGCGCGGCCGTTTGCGATCGAGCGGCTGCAGGGCTTTTTCGGCGGGGATTTTGACTATGACGCGGTGAGGAATAAGCGCGTTGAGCTGATGGATAAATACGTTGAGCAAAACGGGATAGAGGCAAAGCCCGGAGCGGAAACACTTTTGCGCTATTTAAATGAAAAAGGGATCAAGACCGCCCTTGCCACCGCAACGCCCGCGGACAGGGCAGAAAAATATCTTGAAATGGTCGGTCTTTTAAAATATTTTGATGAGATATGCAGCGCTCGAATGGTAAAAAATGGCAAGCCCGCTCCGGATATCTACCTCTACGCCGCGGAAAAGCTGAACCTTCCGCCGGGTGAATGTATAGCGCTCGAGGATTCGCAGAACGGTATCCGCTCGGCGCACGCGGCAGGATGTATGACCGTTATGGTTCCCGACCTCGATCAGCCCGCAGAAGAAATAAAGCCCCTGCTGTTTGATTTGGCAGACGGGCTTGAAGATGTGATAAGGATAATCGAATCTGTTTAGCTTGAATAAGAAGACGTAATAAAACGAAAAATCAGCGGAAATGATAAAGTACCAACCAGCCAAACACAAGACTTAGCAGATGTTATTATCCGAGAATGAAAGTTTTAAAAAATATAAACTTTTGAAACGGTTTAAAAATTGAAAACGCCCGAGGGGACCGGGCGTTTTCTGTCTGTAAAAAATGAGGGGTACAATCACGGGCATCGGATCTGCCCGCATTGAGGAGGGTAGAACAATACTCGACGGTTGCGGTTCCGTCTTTTGAGTACAGTTATATTAAACACCATCAATATGAAAACTGTGTGAAGTTAATTTGAAATTATACTGAATTAAATTTTTAAAATAATTTGAAAAAACTTTTAAAAAATCTGAACAAATGTTTGATTTTTGTGAAACGATGTGGTACAATACTACTATAAAGTGCAACTTTGGATATTTTTCAAAAAGGATGTGCCGATATGAAACAGCTGAGCAAAAGCCAGACAAAAATTCTTGAATACTTAAAGGAGTGCTCGGAGTACGGCAGAGTACCGTCTGTCCGCGAGATCTGCGACAACACGGGTCTGAGCTCTACCTCCACGGTGCACTATCACCTAAAGCACCTCGAGGACAAGGGATATATCGTCCGAGAGCACGGAGTAAACCGGTGTATTCAGATCATGGGCGAGGAAAAAAGCGCGAGCGTTCCCGTGCTCGGCAAGGTCGCCGCGGGCAATCCTATTTTGGCGGTAGAGGACATAGAATGTTATGTGCCCGTACCCGAGAGGCTAAAACGCGGAAAGGAGCTTTTTGCGCTGAGGGTCCAGGGCGAGAGTATGATCAACGCGGGCATCT
>JBGULZ010000161.1:0-7273 GCA_045116595.1 Ruminococcus sp.
ATATTATAACAAAATATATATTTGATGTCTACGAAAAATACAAAAAACTTGAAATTTTTTCGGTCGTGATTTATACTTAAAAAAACATTTGTCATTCTGAGGAGTAAAGCGACGAAGAATCTCACTCAGTTACCACTAACATCTGATAAAGAGGTATGAGATCCTTCGCTGAAGCTCAGGATGACAGCTAAACTATATGAGGTGATAAATATGACGCACGGAGAAAAAGCAGAACAATTATTCCGCGAGGGCTACAACTGCGCGCAGGCGGTCTTGCTCGCTTTCGGGGATATTACGGAGCTCGACGATATGACCGCCGCTATGCTCGCCTCGTCCTTCGGCGGAGGCTTGGGCAGGATGAGAGAGGTCTGCGGCGCGGTCAGCGGAGCGGCGATGGTTTTGGGAATAACAAAAGGCTATTCCGACCCGAGCGACAGAGAGGCTAAAAAGGCGCATTACAAGCTGATACAGGATTTTTGCGCGCGATTCAAGGAACAAAACGGCTCTATAGTTTGCAGGGATCTTTTGAGCGGCGTAAAAACGACAGAAAACGGCGTTCCCGAAAAGCGCACGGACGAATACTACAAAAAACGCCCCTGCCCAGCGCTTGTCAAACAGGCAGCGGAAATAGCGGATGAGATGATAAATTACGAAAATCAATAAAAAATGCACGAATAATTCTTTTTTCCACTTGATTTATTCCGTTAAATTGTCTATAATTAAAAATGGTATAAACCGACAAAAACATTAAGGAGGAATGACTTATGTATTACACAGCAGAAGTATCGAATATGTGCCCCGTAACTAAGGGCGCGTATCACGGTCCCGCTCCCATCCCCGAAGAGGGTCAATGGGTCCAGGCAAAAGAGATCAAGGATATTTCGGGCTTTACTCACGGTATCGGCTGGTGTGCTCCTCAGCAGGGCGCTTGCAAGCTCACACTCAACGTAAAGAACGGAATCATCGAGGAGGCTTTGGTTGAGACCATCGGCTGCTCGGGTATGACCCACTCCGCCGCTATGGCTTCCGAAATCCTTATCGGCAAAACTCTTCTTGAGGCGCTCAATACCGACTTGGTTTGCGACGCTATCAACACCGCTATGAGAGAGCTCTTCCTGCAGATCGTTTACGGCAGAACACAGAGCGCGTTCTCTGAGGGCGGACTTTTGGTAGGCGCTTCTCTTGAGGATCTGGGCAAGGGTCTCCGCTCACAGGTCGGCACAATGTTCGCCACCAAGGAGAAGGGCCCCCGTTACCTCGAGATGACAGAGGGCTACTGCACACGCATCGCTTTGAACAAGGACGATGAGATCATCGGCTACGAGTTCTTAAGCTTCGGCAAGATGATGGACTTTATCAAGGGCGGCATGGACGCTAACGAGGCTCTTGAAAAGGCTAAAGGCCACTACGGCCAGTTTGACAACGCGGCTAAGTACATTGACCCGCGTCAAGAATAAGGGAGGTGTGCAGTAATGAGTTTATTTGAAAACTACGACAGAAGAATCGAAAAAATCAACGGCGTTTTGGCTGAATACGGTATCGCTTCGGTTGAGGAGAGCCGCGAGATCTGCAAGGCTGCCGGTTTTGACCCCTACGAGATCGCTAAGGGTATCCAGCCCATCTGCTTTGAAAACGTATGCTGGGCTTACTGCGTAGGCGCTGCCATCGCTCTTAAGGCAGGCGCGAAGAACGCTGAGGAAGCCGCAAGATACATCGGTATCGGCTTGCAGAGCTTCTGCATCGACGGTTCGGTCGCTGAAAACCGCAAGGTCGGCCTCGGCCACGGCAACCTCGCCGCTATGCTTCTTTCCAACGAATCAAAGTGCTTTGCTTTCCTCGCAGGCCACGAGTCATTCGCTGCCGCCGAGGGCGCTATCGGTATCGTCCGCAACGCTAACAAAGTACGTGAGCAACCCCTGAGAGTTATCCTCAACGGTCTCGGCAAGGACGCTGCTCAGATCATTTCAAGGATCAACGGCTTTACTTATGTTCAGACTAAGTTCGACTACTTCACAGGCGAGCTTACTATCGTTAAAGAGATCCCCTACTCCGACGGCGAGCGCGCTAATGTTCGCTGCTACGGCGCTGACGACGTTCGCGAGGGCGTTGCTATTATGCACAAAGAGGGCGTTGACGTTTCTATCACAGGTAACTCAACCAACCCGACCCGCTTCCAGCATCCCGTTGCCGGCACTTACAAGAAAGAGTGCAACGAGCAGGGCAAGAAGTACTTCTCCGTTGCTTCGGGCGGCGGCACAGGACGTACACTTCATCCCGATAATATGGCGGCAGGCCCCGCTTCTTACGGTATGACAGACACAATGGGAAGAATGCACTCCGACGCTCAGTTCGCAGGTTCATCTTCCGTACCCGCTCACGTTGAGATGATGGGCTTCCTCGGCATGGGCAACAACCCGATGGTAGGCGCTACCGTTGCCGTTGCTGTTGCTATCGAGAACAGCCTTAAATAATCAACGATCAACAATTTACAATTAACATCAGGAACCGCAAACCGAAAGGCTTGCGGTTCCTATCTCTTTTAAAACACGCAAAAATTGCGTAAAATAATTTTATAATACACGCAAAAATTGCGTAAATTTATTTTTTAAGAACCGCCAACGATGATAATGATGAGTATTAAACGGGAAAACCTATGTTCCGTCGGCGGGCAATGCTCGCCCATGATTTTTTTATTTAATAAGCTAAAGCCAAGCGGTTTTGCGCCGCTTGGCTTAAATTTATATCAAGTATATATCCTTTGGCTATCTGTCCATTCACTCCATCTTCCGTTCTCGCCTACCGCGCAGACGGAAATAACATAGTAACTGTTAGATACAGGATAGTACAGATCAAACTCTGTCTCGTCAACATCTACATATGTCCAGTCCGAATCGCCCTTTTTGTAGTAGGCAACCTTGTAGTAAGCCGCATTTGGTATATCAGACCACTCCGCCTGGATCCTGCTGGAGTATTTTTCAATCAGATAAACGTTTGGCTTATCGACAATAGGTTTGAGAGTCATAACGTTACTCCACGGACCGTATGTGCTTCCGCTATATGCTCTTACCTGATAGGCGTAAAGTTTTCCTTTGATAAGACTGCTGTCAAAGAAGGATGTTGATGTAGTTGTAAAGTATGAGTAGCTTGACTGATCGCCCCTCTTTCTGGCGATCTGGTAGCCGGTAGCACCGTTGACGGCATTCCAGCTGAGGTTACCGCTCACGTTGTTTGTGGTACCGGTAAGCGAGGGTTTTGTGAGCGCCGGCCCAACGGTGTGTGAACTAACGGCAGAGTATGCTCCGGCAAGATTTCCGCTTATAGCGCAGACCTGAACATAATATGTCGCTCCCTTTGTGGGGTTGGAAACATTATAGTAGCGCGAGGTAGTTGTGCGGTAGTTCCACGCGGAATCATACGAGCGCTTGAACGCTACCTTGTATCCCTTTGCGCCCTTGATAGCGTTCCAGTTTATGTTGAGCAGGTTTATGTTATTCGTGTTAATATTTGTTATTGTGGGTCTGAACAGAGTGGTTATCGTTTTGGAATTACTCCAGTCGGAGTACGCCGCGCTCTTGCCGTTGGAGTAGTACGGTCTGATTTGGTAAACATATTGTGCTCCGCCGACAACGTTCCTGTCGTTAAAGCTTGTTCCCGATACATAGTAATAGGTATAGCTTTTGTCGGTCGGCCTCTTTTTTGCCACCGCGTAGCCGTTGGCTCCCGCGGCGGAATCCCAGCCAACCGTTACCGTGCCGTTTGAATTATATGCCGTGCTCCTTAGAGTGGTGTTCCTGACATAGGTACAGCTCACCACATTTGACGGAGTGCCCCTTGTACCGTTGAACAGCGGTATGACTTGGAAGTAATAAAGCGTGCCGGGAGTTCCCTGATAATTATAGCTTGTGCCGCTCACGGTAGTTGACGACCAGCCGCTTGAGGCTGTTTTATAAAACACCTGATACGAGCTTGCTCCGCTTATTGCGTTCCACTGAGTGCGAAGGCTGTTGCCTTTGTTCGCGACTGTAAGCGAGGGCTTTGCTTTGTTGACGGAGGGGGTTGAAGATGAACCACTGCCTTTAATATTTAAAAATATAGAAACAAATACATCACCTTCGCTAACAGTATGCATTTTATCGTCAGCTCCGGCTTTGGTTAAGTAATATGACATAGAAAAATGCACCACGGCTCTGCCCGGTTTAAGTGCTGTAATAGTAAAAGTCTCCGGACCATTAAGTTTAATATTGCTTGCCCATACGCTACTGTCAAGACTACTTTTAATTGAAACCATATTATAATATTCATTCAAAAGAATGTAAGTAGCATTTCGAATTCTTAAAGTACCGGCAGGGATCTTTTCCACAAATTTAACATCAACCGCTTCTCCAACATTAAGTGTTGCTTCCATTGCCTGTTCACTTACTAATGAATCTACAACTTTAGTTTTTACAACGGTTACCGCCCCGGCAGATACAAACGAAACAGATAAAACGCCAAACACCATAATCAGCGCAAGCAAAACCGATATTGTTCTTGTCAATCTTTTTTTCACATTTATTCCTCCTTCAAAATAAATAAATATCAAGGCATACATATTTCCCGATTACTATATGCCTAAAATCTTACATCTTTATCTTATCATATTACGGGAAGCTTCGCAATCCAAAAAGCGCCTTGTTTAATTGTGCATTATAACCAAATAATCATATAAATCTTTGTTGCTAAAAACTCCTTAAAATATGCTATAATCAAGGTGGTATATTATACTGAGATAAGGAGGAATAAATATGAAATCCAAATTCAAAAAATCCCTTGCGGTCCTGCTTGCAGTTTTGATGATCGTTTCCGCGTTCAGCTTCTCTGTAACCGCGGCAAACACTACCGAAAACGAAGTAAGCGCGAAGGATTATCACCTCTCGCCCAACATCCACGACGGTGCTATTTTGCACTGCTGGTGCTGGTCGTTCAACACCATCAAGGAACAGCTCCCCAACATTGCCGAGGCGGGCTTTACTTCCGTCCAGACCTCGCCCATCAACCAGTGCAAGGTCGGCGAAAACGGCGGAATGCAGCTTTACGGCAGAGGCAAATGGTACTATCACTACCAGCCCACCCTTTACACGATAGGCAACTATCAGCTCGGCACGCTTGACGAGTTCAGGGATATGTGCGAGGAAGCCGACAAGTACGGTATCAAGGTAGTTGTTGACGTTGTGGCAAATCACTGCACAGGTGATTACAACGCGATATCTCCCGAGATCAAAAACATCCCCAACGCCCTCCATCCCCTGATTGAGATAACGAACTGGGCTAAAAGATATCAGGTCACCCAGGGCAAGCTCACGGGTCTTTGGGATCTCAACACCGCGAATCCCACAATTCAGGAAATGATCAAGGATTATCTTCAGGACTGCCTTGACGCGGGCGCGGACGGCTTCCGTTACGACGCGGCAAAGCATATCGAGCTTCCTAACGAGCCCGTTGAGGACGGTCACGAATTCGCGAGCGATTTCTGGACAAACGTGCTCGACAACGACGCCGAGTTCCAGTACGGTGAGATATTGCAGGGCAACAACTCCGACAAGATCGCCGATTACTCTCAGCTTATGAGCGTTACCGCTTCGACCTACGGCACTAACCTGCGCTCGGGACTTTCAAGCCACAAGATGTATTCAAAATACATAACAAACTATTCCGCAAACGGCGCTGACCCGACCAAGCTCGTAACCTGGGTAGAGAGCCACGACAACTACTGCAACGACGGCAGCTACTCTCAGATAAACGACGACGAGGTAAGGATAGGCTGGGCTATCATCGCTTCAAAGGGCGACACCACTCCCCTGTTCTTTGCACGTCCCAAGAACAGCAGCGCGGATAATATGTGGGGCGACAACCTTATCGGCCCCGACGGCAACGGAAACTACTACCACCCCGAGGTCGCGGCGGTCAACCACTTTAGAAACGCTATGATCGGCGAGGACTGCACCGCCGGCGGAATCGACCGCAACTACGCTCACGTCTACATCCAGCGCGGCAGCAAGGGCGTTGTTATCATCAACTTTACCGACACGGACTTTGACGTTGATACCGCCACAAAGCTCCCCGACGGCGAGTACACTGACGAGGCTTACGGAAGAAACTACACCGTTGCTAACGGCAAGATCACAGGTACGGTCAAGGCTAACACCGTAGCGGTCATCTATGACAGAGGCGAGGACTACGGCAAGATCGGCGACGTTAACGGAGACGGCGAGGTCGACGTGCTCGACGCCGCTTTGGTTCAAAAATACACTGCCGAAAAAACCGATTTAGACGAGCGCCAGCTTTATGTGGCAGATGTAAACGACGACAAAATAGTTGATATCCTCGACGCTATTGATATCCAGAAGTATGCGGCGGAGATCATTACGGAATTTAAGAAGAAATAAGGTGTTTTCTTGAAACTCAAAGTATTATTCGCTACGGTTCTATTAGTTGCGGTTTTGATCTGCGTCCCTGTCGCCGAGAGCTATAACAGCGACAACGTGGTTTTTGTCACCGAAGCGCTCAACAACTACGCGCTCGGATATATGAGCTGGGGCGTTAAGCATATGGGGCTTGACGTTTTGCAAAAGAAGTTTGAGCAAAAAAAGAATCTCCCCGAGGTCAAGGTGGCTGTCATCGACTCCGGTATCAACACAAGCAACAAGTATGTTAAAAACCGCTATTCAAACGACGGCTATAACTTTATAAACAACAGCACTGATTTTAACGACGATCAGTACCACGGCACTATGGTCAGCGGTATAATCGCGGACTGCACGTCCTCAAATGTAAAGGTATTGCCGCTCAAGGTCAATGACGCCTCGGGCAGGGGCAATATGAACAACGTTAAAAAAGCGATATACTACGCCATAGAGCACAACGCTGACGTTATCAATCTGAGCCTTAGCTCGGAGGATCCGAACAGGAAGATCACTGTCCTTGACGACGCGATCGCCGACGCAGTGAGCAACGGGCTTGTTGTTGTAGTTGCCGCGGGCAACCAAAGCGGCGACACAGCCTACCGTTACCCCGCCAACAAGGAAAACGTTATCACCATCACCTCTATCGACAAAAATGACAAAATAGCTGACAGCGCCAACACCGGAGCGGACGTTGACTTTGCGCTGCCCGGAGTTTCGGTATGGGCTCCATACAAAAGGCTGCCCGCTATGATGGTCGATTCGGGAACCTCGCTCGCGGCTCCCCACGCCGCAGCAGCCGCCGCGCTGTTAAAGACTTGGGATAAAGACAT